>JBDIWL010000021.1:0-11521 GCA_039638315.1 Candidatus Caldatribacterium thermophilum
GGGCTTTTCGCTCAAAAAGAGCTCCTTCGTTGTTCTCTTGCTGACGTGCGGAATGCGGAAAAGGAGGTACTCCAGTTCTTGCTTCGGCAAATGGGAGAGAGTTTCCTCGTTATAGATGTTCCAGAGATTTCTCCGTTTTTTGTAGGGCAGTATATGGCCTTTTTGCAATGTCTTGCCTGTTACTGTGCCTGGCTTCGGGGCATAGACATCTTTTCCGAGCCTCCTCTTGTTCAGTTTGAACGCTCCGTTATATCCTTTCTTGCAAAACAGCGCGAGGGGGAAGCGTAGTAATGCGTATTATTGCTGATCTGCACGTGCACACTATCGCAAGTGGTCATGGGTACAGCACCGTCTTTGAGAATGTTCAAGTGGCGAAGCAAAAGGGACTCCTTGCCCTTGGCATTGCTGACCACACGCCGAGTATGCCTGGAGGTCCCTCGCCTCTTTACTTTGAGGCTCGGGGGCACTTTCCCAAAGAAGTTTTGGGGGTTCGTCTCTATTTTGGTGCTGAGGTTGATGTCCGAGATGCTGAAGGTTGTCTTGACCTTCCAGATCGTATCCTCCGGCGGCTTGATTTTGCCCTTGTGTCCTTTCATCCCCAGGTTTTTCCGGGGGGCTCCAGGGAAGTGAACACTCGGGCCCTTGTAAAAGCTCTTGAACATCCCCTCGTTGATATTGTTGCGCATCCAGGTAATCCCAGGTATCCACTCAACTATGAGGAAGTTGTTGCGGCTGTGGTACGGCTTGGGAAAGTTATCGAGGTGAACAACAGCTCCTTTTTGGTGAGCAGAAAAGGAAGCGAGACGAACTGTCGCCTCATTGTGCAGCTTGCGAAGGACCTTGGGGGGATGATTATAGTCTCAAGTGACGCACATTTCTGTGCAGAGGTTGGCGAGTTTGGGGAAGCTCTGCGTATGCTTGAGGAAATTGGCTTTCCTGAGGAAAGGGTTGTCAATGCCTCATGGGAAAGCCTTGAGAGATTCTTGCAGGAAGCTGCTCAAAGGAGGGAAAAGTATCGTGTCCTTTCAGATTCTTGACGGAAAGGCAGTAGCGGCAAAGATTTACGAGGAACTCCAACCGCGGGTGTTGCGTTTGAGTGCTTCGGGATGCCAGCCTGGGCTTGCCGTTATCCTTGTTGGTGATAATCCAGCAAGCCAGGTGTATGTACGAAATAAGGAGAAAGCCTGTGAGAAGCTTGGAATTCGCTCATTTCTGTACCACCTTTCTGAAAAAGCAGAAACGTCAGAGATTCTCGAGCTCATTGATTCTTTAAACGCTGACCCTAAAGTCCACGGAATCCTTGTGCAACTCCCCCTTCCACCGCACGTTGAGGAACGCAAAGTTTTGTACCGTATCTCTCCTGAAAAGGACGTTGATGGTTTCCATCCCTATAACCTTGGTCGACTCATGATTGGAGACCCTGTTTTCCTTCCCTGTACACCGTGGGGGATTCAAGAGCTCCTCATTCGGTATGGTATTGATACAGAGGGGAAACACGTGGTTATCGTCGGCCGGAGTACCATTGTGGGAAAACCTCTTGCCATGATGCTTGTTCAGAAGGCGAAAGGGGCTAACGCTACTGTCACGGTGTGCCATACAAAAACCGCCGATCTTTCCGAGTACACAAAAAGAGCAGACATTCTCGTTGCTGCCTGTGGGTCGCCTGGAACAATCACTGGAGATATGGTAAGGCAGGGAGTTGTAGTTGTTGATGTGGGAATTAACAGAGTTGAAGGAAAACTTGTGGGTGACGTGGATTTTGCGAGTGTTGCGCCGAAGGCTTCGTACATCACCCCGGTTCCTGGTGGGGTTGGTCCCATGACTGTAGCCATGCTTATGGCTAACACTGTAAAGGCAGCAGAACGTTTCTTTCAGGTAAAGGGTGAGACGACACCATGATTATCGCTGTTCTCTCAGATACGCACATTCCGGAACGGTCGAAGGCGCTTCCTGAGTATCTTACGCCTTTTCTCAAGGGTGTGAATTGCATTCTTCACGCCGGGGACGTCACAGAGTGGTGGGTTTTGGAGGAGCTCTCTCAGTTTGCTCCTGTGTATGCTGTCTCTGGGAATATGGATGCTCCTTATGTGCACACACGTCTCCCCGCAAAAAGGGTTGTTGAGCTTGAGGGGGTGCGCATTGGTCTTGTGCACGGACACGGTTCGCCCGAAGAGGCAGAACGGATGGCGCTAACCTCTTTTACGGGCGAGAACGTCCAGGTGATTGTTTATGGACACTCTCATCGTCCCCTCCTTATGTGGCGGAGAGAGTTCCTTCTTATGAATCCTGGGAGTCCGACGGACAGGGTTTTTTCTCCATGTCTCACTCTGGGGCGTCTTGAGGTCGTCTCTGGAAGGGTAATCAGAGGAGAAATCGTTCGTCTCGATTGAAGAAGGAGTGCAGATTATGGCTTTATACGTTCATATCCTCTGGCATATGCACCAACCGTGGTACTGGGATGAGGAAAGGGGGGAATTTGTTCTTCCCTGGGTCCGAACCCATGCTACGAAGGACTATCTCTTCATGGGAAAGCTTCTTGAGCGTTTCCCTTCGGTTCAGGTTACCTTCAATTTTGTTCCCTCCCTCCTTCGGCAGATTGATCTGTACCTTGAAGGGGGGAAAGACAGAGTTATGCGACTTGCAGAAAGAGAAGCGGCAACGCTTACGGAGGAAGAAAAGAAAGAGATTGTCGATCTTTTCTTTCTCGTTGCGTCACCCCGAACTTTTGAGTTTTGGCCAAGGTACAGGGAACTCTGGGAACGGAAAGATGTGGCCCTCTCCACCTTTAGCGTTCAAGATTTTCTCGATCTCCAGGTACTGTACCAGCTCATATGGTTTGACCCTCTCCTCCTCAAAAGCGATATGGATGCAAAGTACCTTTACGAGAAAGGACGAAACTACACTGAGGGTGACAAAAGGATAGTCTTTGACATCACGATGCGGGTGCTGCGAGCCATTGTTCCTCAGTACCGGAAACTCCTTGAAAGAGGGCAAATTGAGGTGACCTTTTCTCCGTTCTACCATCCGATCCTTCCTATCCTTGGGGACGATGACGTTGCTCAAAGCCTTGCCTTGGAATGGTCTTCCTTTTCTCAAGATGCTGTGGCACAAATCCGTCGAGGGAAAGAGTACGCCTCCAGGATTTGGGGAAGAGATGTTCCTGGAATGTGGCCTTCAGAAGGCTCGGTAAGCGAAAAGGTACTTTTTTGGGCTGCGCAGGAAGGAATCCAGTGGGTAGCTACAGGGGAAGAGGTCCTTTTTCGTTCCCTGGGGGTTGATCGTGCAAGCGATGGGAGTGCTCCTCCAGCGTTATACATGCCCTATCGGTTTCAATGCTGTGGTCGCGACGTTATAGTTTTCTTCAGGGACCGTATGCTTTCCGATGCCATTGGGTTTGAGTACCACAAGATTTCTGCTACTCAGGCGGTTGAGGATTTCATGCAGAGAATTTTGGGCATTCGAGCGTCTCTTCCTAAAGAGGGAGACTATGTGGTCAGTGTGATTCTTGATGGAGAGAACGCTTGGGAGTATTATAAAGAAAACGGGCTTCCGTTTCTCAGTGGTCTCTACGAGGCCCTCTCTGGGGACGAGGAGGTGACTACAGTTACGCCGTCAAGGTACCTCCAGGACGTCCGGAATGTACCCATACTTGAGCGTGTTGTTCCTGGTTCTTGGATTTTTGGGGACTTTGCGAGCTGGGCAGGTCATCCGGAGAAGAACTGGGCCTGGAGACGTCTCTTTGAGGTGCGAGAGGAGTTCGAAAGAAAGGCCAATCTTCTCTCTCCCGAAGTCAGAGAGAAAGTGTACGAGTTGCTCCTTATAGCAGAGGGGAGCGATTGGTTCTGGTGGCTTGGAGAAGATCACCCGTCGCCTCAGAAGGGGGTTTTTATCAGTCACTTTTTGCGCACACTTGAAAGAGCTAAGGGCCTCATGGATAGATTTGGAGGGTAGGAAGAGTGTACAAGAGGGACGTTGTTGCCATGATTCTTGCAGGGGGAGAGGGGCGGAGGCTTGATATCCTCTCTGCAAAGAGAGCAAAACCTGCTGTTCCCTTTGGGGGAAAATACAGAATCATCGACTTCTGCCTTAGCAACTGTGTCCATTCTGGCATTTACTGTGTCGGTGTTCTCACACAGTATAATCCCCGTTCTCTCCATGACCACATTCGCATCGGAAAGCCATGGAATCTGGACCGCATGGAGGGAGGCATTTTTCTTCTCCAGCCTTATATCAGTGACGCAGCTACTGACTGGTATCGTGGAACCGCGGATGCTATTTACCAGAATCTTGATTTCTTGTGGGAGAAGTTACCACAGCTTGTCCTCATTCTCTCAGGAGATCACATCTACAAAATGGATTACCGGCCTCTCCTCAATTTCCACCTTGAGAAAAAGGCCGATCTTACCATCTCGGTTATTGCCGTTCCCTGGGAAGAGGCGCATCGTTTTGGGGTTCTGGTCACGGATCGGGAAGGAAGAATCGTTGAGTTTGAGGAGAAGCCAAAGCACCCAAAGAGCAATCTCGTGAATATGGGTATTTACGTCTTCAACTTGGAGGTACTTAGGGAAGAGGTCGAGTACGAGGCGCGGCGAACAGAGACGTCTTTTGACTTTGGAAAAGATATTATCCCTCGAATGGTTCGGACTCGTCGTGTTTTTGCCTTTCCTTTTGAGGGCTACTGGAAAGATGTTGGGACGCTTGATGCATACTGGCAGGCGAATATGGAACTCCTTGAAGATCCACCACCCCTTGATCTCTGTGACGCACGCTGGCCGATATACACGCCAGTTGAAGATCGTCCTCCTGTAAAGCTTGGTGCTCATGCTTCGGTGGAGCGAAGCATCCTTGGAAGTGGTACTATCGTAGAGGGAACGGTGGTAAATTCAGTGCTCTTTAGTGGTGTTGTGGTGAAAAAGGGTGCAGTAGTACGTGACTCGGTAGTCATGAGCGATACGGTCATCGAAGAAGGAGCTCTTGTGGATCGGGCTATTCTTGATAAGGCTATTGTTGTTGGCGAGGGAGCAATTGTAGGATATGGGGAGGATTGGACGCCAAACCGAAAGTTCCCTGATATGCTTCGAAGCGGTCTCACGGTGGTTGGAAAAAATACGAGGATTCCACCGGGGATTCGTATAGGGAGAAATTGCCGTATTGGTCCGGATCTGGATTGTGGAGATTTTCCTGCTGAGAGTATTCCAAGTGGAGAGAGTATTGAGAGGGAGATCCCGGGAGGATGAGGATGAAACGATACTGGATTGCTTTCTTGGTCTTCTGTTGCTCCTGCCTGGGTTTGGGTGTGGCCTTGGGGCAGCCTTTTACCTTTGAGGTAGCTGAGGGAAGAGCTGAAGAGATCCTGGGACTTGAGACGTCGCCGTTCATAAGCATACTTCCGGACCGTGGGAATTTTGGGACTTATAGGCCTGGGGAGAGGATTACTCTTACCCTTTCAAGCGAGTTGGATGGATATGTGAGTGTTTTTGATTATACCCCCCGTGGGGAAGCGCAGGTTCTGAAAAACAATGAGTTTTTCCCAGCCGGTTCTCAAAGACGAATCTCTGGTACTGTAGCAGGACCCGAAGGTGTAGAGCGTTTCCTCATGGTTCTGACACCAAGGGTCGTTCCAGACCGAATCCTGGTGGAAGCGATGAGGCGGCCAGCTCGGATTCGAACTCTCCTTGGAGAGGATGTTCACGTGCAGCATTGTGCCATTCAGGTGGTAGAAGGACGCATTCCTGCTCCTTCCTTTTTGCAGTTTGACCGATCTGTGGAAGAGATAGCTCCGGGGGCAAGAGCGAAGTTTCGAATATTTCTTGGTGACGAGGCTGGTAATGCTCTCGTGAATCGTCGTATTCAGTGGGAAGTTAGCGAAGGGAAGCTTGAGAAGTATCAGACTTTTACAAACACCTCTGGATTTTCCGAGGTGTGGTATACTGCTCCGACCTCTGAGGATGAAAGGGAAGTGGTCATTCGAGCGATTTTTGAGGGAGACATGGTGTACGGGGCATCTGCGGGAGAGATTCGTCTCTTGGTAAGGGCCGAGAAGAGGGCCACGACCCTTGAGATATCGCCGCCGACGTTCCGCGTTGGGTCTGGGGAGACAATTGATTTTGAAGCCTCCTTGCAGGATGCCCACGGAGAACCTATTGCAGGGGAAACAGTTCGCTGGATAGCGAATACTGGAACCTTTGAATACGCAACCACTGTGACGAATGCCTCAGGGAAGACGAAGAATCGCTTTTTTGCTCCTCGAGTAGAGACTCAGGAAAGTGTGGAGATTCAGGTATCCTTTGGAGGAACAAAGCGGTTTCTTCCTTCTCAGGGATACGCAAGGGGAATGGTGAGTGCAGCAAGGGTTTACTTTAGTGAAGACTTTTACTTCCTTGACTGGAGTAGTGGCAAGGTCAGAACAAATTTCGTAGATCTTGATTACCGAGGTGAGCTGGGGAAAGGATTTTTTGAGAATCCTGTATTTGCCCTTGTTATGGGGAAAGAGGAGTATGTGGAGGCGAAGTTTTTCCTCTCTCAGCCTTTTAAGGTTGGAGCGCTCTGCGTGTGGGGAACTGCCTCCGCCTCTGGAACCCTTGAGCTTTACGTGAATGGACAGCTGGCTTTTTCTGGGAAGGTTCAGGGAGGAAAGGGGAGCCCCATTGCAGTCCAGATTGTTTCTCTTGCACCGTTTCTCGAGCTTGGAGAGAATTCCATACGGATTGGGTTTGTTCCTCATGAAGTGGACTCAAGATATGCCTTGCAGCGTGTCCTCGTGGTCTTTTAGAGGAGGAAAGTATGGAACGGTTTGACTCTTTGTGGGAAGAATTTTTCTCCATGCAGCGTGAAATGCAGCGCTTTGTTGAGCACCTTTCCGGAAAAAGGCCAAGTTATTCTCCGTTCTCTGAGGAACCCTGGGTTCCTGCTTGTGATGTTTTTGAAACTGATGCCTCCTTTATGGTAGTTGTGGAACTTGCAGGAGTGGATCCCAAGGAAGTCGAGGTGCTTGTTCAGGGCAAAAAACTTTTGATTCGGGGGGAACGGAGGGAAATACCTTCCCCGCCAAAAAGGGACTATTACCTCATGGAGATCCATTTTGGTCCTTTTTACCGTGAGATTGCATTTGAAGATGCCATCGACGATACTGCAGTGCGAGCAACATACCGAAACGGATTTCTCATTATTGAGTGCCCCAAAAAGAGTGCTTGGGAACGGCGGGTTCCGATTGATGAGGGGGCATGAGCACGATGCAGGAAGAATGGTCTGTGTTCTTTGAAGAAGGACATTCAAACGAGCTTGTTGAGCGGGCTCTTCCTATTCCGGAGAAGCGGGATAAGGATTTTCCCGAGGAGGTTCCCATTCTTCCCCTTGAGGATAACGTCCTTTTTCCAGAGATTGCCTTTCCATGGGTTGTTCAAGGAGAAACCTGGGTTCGTCTGGTTCATGAGGCAGTGCTCAGGGACAAAATTGTTGGTGTTGTTGCCCTTCGAAGAAAGCCTGAAGGTGGTCCTCTTGGGCCCGAGCATTTCTACGAGGTTGGAGTTGTTGGAAGAATTTCCCGAATGCTCCGTCTTCCAGAAGAGGCTGTACAAATTCTCGTCTTTGGGCTCGCCACCTTTGTCATAAAAGAGTGGATTCGCTGGGAACCTTATCCCATAGCCCGAATTGAAGTTGTTCGTCTCGAAGAAGTCCATACTGATGAGGTGGAGGCTCTAAAAAGGAATATCTTGAGCCTTTTTCAGAAGGTTGTTGAGCTTGCGCCGTACCTTCCCAAAGAGGCTTTTGTTGCGGCGATGAATATTAGAGAACCTGCACGCCTTGCTCACTTCGTGGCCTTTAACCTTAATCTCGATGTGGCTGGAAAACAAGATATTCTCGCCTCTTTTGAGCTTACTGAGAAACTCAAAAAGGTTGCATATTACCTCACAAGGGAACTCGAAATTCTTCAGATTGGGAGCAAAATCCAGGCCCAGATTCAGAAGGAGATGGCTAAGACACAGCGAGAATACTTCTTACGTGAGCAGCTCAAAGCTATTCAGCGAGAACTTGGGGAACTTGACGAACGGGGGAGTGAAGTTACAAAACTCAGGGAAAAGCTTAAAGAGCTTGGGCTTCCTAAAGAAGTTGAAGAAGAAGTGGAGAAAGAGCTTGACAGGTTATCGCATATTCCTACCACTTCTCCAGAGTACCCGGTTATCCGCAACTACATTGACTGGATTCTTGAACTCCCTTGGAATAGAAGTACAGAGGACGTTCTTGACATAGAGCTTGCTCGTAGAATCCTTGACGAGGATCACCATGACCTTGAAAAGGTGAAGGAACGTATCCTTGAATATCTTGCGGTGTGTCAGCTCAAGAGGGATTTGCGAGGACCTATCCTCTGCTTTGTTGGCCCCCCAGGGGTGGGGAAAACATCGCTTGGAAAGTCTATTGCCCGGTCTCTTGGACGGAAATTTGTGCGTATTTCCCTTGGAGGGGTTCGGGATGAGGCTGAAATCCGTGGGCATCGCAGAACATACGTCGGAGCAATGCCTGGAAGAATCATCCAAGGGCTTCGAAGGGCTGGGACAAACAATCCGGTGTTTATGCTGGATGAGATTGATAAGATTGGCGCAGACTTTCGGGGCGATCCAGCAGCAGCTCTTCTTGAGGTTCTTGATCCAGAGCAAAATGAAGCCTTTGTCGATCACTATCTTGGGGTACCCTTTAACCTTTCCCGGGTTCTCTTCATTGCTACGGCAAACGTTGTGGATACCATTCCTCCTGCCCTTTTGGATCGCATGGAGGTCATCTTTCTGTCGGGATACACCGACCAGGATAAGCTTGCCATCGCCCGAAAATACCTCATTCCCAAACAGTGTAAGGAGAATGGCATTTCCGAGGACCTTCTGCATTTTCCCGACGAGACCCTCCTGGCTATAATTCGGGAGTATACGCGGGAAGCAGGAGTCAGGCAACTCGAACGTAACATTGCCTCAGTCTGTCGAAAAGTGGCAAAGAAGGTAGCCTCGGGTGAGAAAGGCCCCTTTGTGGTCACTGGAGACCTTCTTCGAGAGTTTCTTGGACCTCGACGGTACTCGAAGGATGCGCTCTCTCTCGAAGGTAAGGTTGGTGTGGCTACTGGTCTTGCCTGGACAGAATTTGGAGGGGAAGTCCTCTTTGTAGAAACTGTTGTTCTTCCTGGGAAAGGCAATCTCATCCTTACGGGGAATATGGGGAAAATCATGCAGGAGTCGGCGCGCATTGTGCTCTCCTGTGTGCGGGAACGTTCTCGAGAGTGGAGTATCCCTGAGGACTTCTACGAGAAGAAGGACATTCATGTCCACGTTCCAGCAGGAGCAATTCCTAAGGATGGTCCGTCTGCAGGTATCACTATGGCTGTATCCATGATTTCAGCGTTGACTAAGACACCCCCTCGTCGGGGGGTAGCGATGACTGGAGAGGTAACTCTCACTGGGAGAGTGTTACCCGTTGGGGGTGTTAAAGAAAAGGTTCTTGCTGCCCATCGGGCGGGAATTGGTACAGTTATTCTCCCTAAGGAAAATGCTAAGGATCTTGAGGAAATCCCTGCTGAAGTGAAACGTGAGATGTGTTTTCACTTCGTGGAGACCCTCGATGAAGTACTGAGTATAGCCTTTGAGAGGAGCCTTGAGGGAATATCGCTTGAGAGGGGGAGTGCCCATGGACTCGGATAGCTTGGATTTTCTGCAAAAGCTCATCTCAACTCCCAGTCCATCCGGTTTTGAGGAAGAGGTGCAACGGATATTCCTTGAACGTATTCGAGAAAGGGTGGACAAGTCTTACAAAGACGTCCATGGCAACGCATTTGGGGTTATCCATCCCGATAGAGTCCCAAGGGTTATGCTCGCTGGGCACTGTGACGAAGTAGGTCTTATGGTTGAGTACGTAAATGACCAGGGATACATTCATTTCTCAGCAGTAGGAGGAGTAGATCCTCACGTTACGGCAGGAACCAGGGTTCTTATCCACACAAGTTCTGGTCCTGTGCCTGGAGTAGTAGGTAAAAAGCCGATTCATCTCATGGAAGAGAAGGATCGACAGAAGGTTGTGAAGATTGAAGAGCAGTGGATTGACATTGGAGCAAGGACTAAGGAAGAAGCGTTACAGCTTGTGAGTGTTGGTGATCCGATCACCTTCGATGTTGGTTTTCGACCTCTTGCTGGAACACGAATTGCCGGGAAAGGATTTGATGACAAAGTAGGTGTTTTTGTGGTTGCAGAAACTCTTCGCCGAGTGAACCGGGAGAAACTTCGTTGCGCAGTATATGGAGTCAGCACTGTTCAAGAAGAATTAGGTTTGCGGGGAGCGCGAACAAGTGCTTTTGGTATTGCTCCTCACGTTGGCATTGCGGTTGATGTGACTTTCGCCTCTGATTGTCCTGATGTGGATAAGAGGAAAGTTGGTGACATTGCCTTAGGAAGGGGACCAGTTATCGCTCGAGGACCCAACATTAACCCAAAGATTTTCCAGAGATTGGTTGAAGTAGCCAGAATGCATGGGATTCCCTACCAAGTCCAAGCAGAGTCTCGAGCCACAGGAACAGATGCCAATGCTATTCAGATTACTCGCGAAGGTGTAGTGACGGGCCTTATTGGGATTCCCAACCGGTACATGCACACACCCTCGGAAGTCATCGATACTGAAGATGTGGAAAATGCCATACGACTTCTTGTTCTCTTTCTTGAAAGTCTAACGGGAGAGGAGGATTGGATTCCCTGAGGCCCCTCGTAATGTCGGAGTGGCGGAGAGATTTTTTGACTGGACGGTGGACCATTATTGCCCCGGAGCGGGCCAACCGGCCTTATGAGCCCGAGGAAAGAGCGTCAGAGTGTCCTTTTTGCGAGGGCAGAGAATCCTGGACGCCGGGGGAAGTTTTCAGTATTCGCCGTGATGGAACCCCTCCAAACCAGCCGGGGTGGTTTGTGCGGGTGTTTCCTAACAAGTACCCAGCGCTTCGAAACGATGTTCCCTTTTGGGATGTTCGTGACGAGTTGTATCAGGTCGCCAGTGGTTTTGGGGTCCATGAAGTGATTGTAGAAACGCCGTACCATGCCCTGGATTTTTCTGAGCTTCCAGAAGAGCAGGTTGTCAGAGTCCTTATGGCGTACAGGGAACGATTGCGCGTTTTCGAGAGGGAGAAGGATTTGCAGTACGGTCTTATCTTCAAAAACCAAGGGATCGAGGCGGGAGCATCGATGCGCCATGCCCATTCACAGTTCATTGCTACTCCTTTTATCCCCCGGGTAATTCTTGAGGAACTCGAGGGTGCTCTAAGTTTCTACAGGGAGAGGAAACAGTGTCCCTTCTGCGTGTTGCTTACCAGGGAACGGGAAAAAGCGATACGTCTCGTTCTGGAGAGCAACCATTTTGTGGCTTTTGTTCCATATGCTGCTCGCTTCCCATTTGAGGTTTTACTCCTTCCAGTGCGCCATGCTGCTTTCTTCCAGGAGGAAACACATCTTGAGGACTTAGCGTTAGCCTTGAGTCAGGTTCTTAAGAGCGTTCGGAAGTGTTC
>JBDIWL010000022.1:0-11393 GCA_039638315.1 Candidatus Caldatribacterium thermophilum
CATCTCCTTCCCGGACATAGAGTTTTCCTTCAAATTGCAGCGGCATTCCAGGGAAATCGGAAATCCCGATACCCTTTGAATCTTTGAAGCGGATTTCAATTTCAATGCCCCGATCCGTAGGATCGGCAAAACAGATGATTCCAGCAAGGTCTGGAATCTCTTTCCCTTCCATAGTAAAGTTAAAAACATTCACGCCTCTTTTAATCTCCAGCTCCTGGGAAAAGGGATGGTAGTACGGGGCTTCGGCTTTCAGGATGTGCTTCCCGGGAGGGATTTTGGTGATTTGGTACTCCTTGCTCCGGAAAAGGATATCGGACCGACCACCAATCGAGAGGCGCAACTTCCGTACCACATCTTGAGAGTACACATCAACAACCGTTCCTTTGAGAATGCCGTAATTCACCCGGGTGGTAAAATAGGCAACCACAAAGAGCACCGCAAGGAGCACTCCTATGCTCAGGGCCACTATGCCTCCTGTGCGCAGACGCCTCATGCACTTCCCTCCCCCTGCGCAAGAAGCGAAATATTCTGCTGGGTAATGGTGATAAAGGCTTCTTCAAGGCTCATCTCTTTTGCCTTCATCGTGAGTACAAGAAACCCTTTTTCATAGAGGAATCGGGAAAGATCCAGGCGGTAATCCCGATCCGTTCTGAGGTGGACCTCGAGCTTATTCCCATCAATGGTACAACCTTTTACAAAAGGCAGAGAGGCAAGCTCCGTAGAGAGCCCTTCGGCGTTTTGAGAAAGTTCAATCTCCATGTGGATGGTGTCCGTCAGGCGGCGCTTAATGTTATCCATAGTGTCTTCGGCAAGGAGCTTCCCCCGGTTAATGATGGCGACCTTCTTGCAGAGCCGCTCGACCTCAGAAAGAAGGTGCGACGAGACGAATATCGTCCGGCCCCGGCGGTTCTCCTCCTCAATAAGGTCACGAATCTGCTTGATGCTCGTGGGATCGAGGTTAGCCACAGGCTCATCGAGAATCAAAAGCTCAGGATCATGCAAAAGCGCCCGGGCGAAGGCGAGCTTCTGCTGCATGCCCTTGGAGAACGCCCCAAGCTTCTTATTCCGGTCATTCCTGAGACCCACTGCCTCAAGGAGCTCATCGATACGTTTCTCCACATTGGGAACTTCATAGAGTTCTCCAAAAAAGGTCAGGTATTCCTGGGCAGTCATTTCCTTGTAGAGGTACTGGTTTTCTGAAACGACACCAATACGCCGCTTCACCTCAACATTATTGGGCCGTAACTCTTCCCCAAGGAGAAAAACCTTTCCACTCGTTGGGGGAATGAGGCCAAGGATCATCATGATGGTCGTGGTTTTCCCCGCACCATTCGGCCCAAGAAACCCGTAAATATCCCCCTTCTCTACCCGGAGATTCAGGTTATCAACTGCCCGAAACCCGTTGAATTCCTTGGTGAGATTCACTGTTTGAATCATGCGCTCTGCATCGACCTCCTTTCAGTCAAGAACCCCTTGAAGAGGAATACTCGAGGAACCAAGGAAGAGTTCCAGAGGAAGACGAAGGAAACTTTTCCTGCAAACACTTGATTTTCCAAGACCCACGGAGTATCATCTTCTGCGGTTTGGGTGCACCCGGGGAGTCAGCCGGGATACAGGTTCAAGACTCCCCAGGCCCCCCTCCTTAGTGCCGTTTTGGAAGCGCTGCAAAAGCTGCCTCTATTTCTATTATAAGCTTTCCACAGGACTCGACAAGCTGCTCAAGAAGATTTTTCCCTGCCTCCTCTGTAGCCTCCAAGGGATTTCCCCATACCCCACTTAAGGTGGCGCGAAAAAGTGAACCAGGATGGGTGAAAAAGTACGCCACGTGCACCGGGCTCTCAAGGGATGGGGAAACGAGGAATTCAGCTTCCATGCGCTCCTTCCTGACAAACTCCCCACAGATAGCCATGCACAGCGCCGTCTCCCCAAAGCCAGCATGGAGTCCCTTTCCACCTTCAGTAAAGAGCGCAGCCAATTCCTCCGAAAGACCGTCCCAGTACGAGAGCGTGTAGGCCACAGTTCCCTCGGGGAAAGACGGGTACGCCTGGGCGAGCGCATAGGCAATGGCGTAGAGGTTATCGTAGTGACCGTTCAGAAAAACGATGCTCCTCCAGCCACTTCGAGCAAGGGAGGAGGCAATATCCCGCACCACTCCAAGGTACGTCTCCAAAGAGAGCTCCAGAACTCCTGGGAAACCGCGGTGAGGGTACGAGAGACCAAAAAAGAGCGGTGGGGTAACAACACCCCCGTATCGCTCGGCAAGCCTCTTTGCCACCTCAAGAACGCAAAAAGTATCGGTTCCCGTGGGGAGATGCTTCCCGTGCTGCTCTGTGGACCCACAGGGAACAATGACCCGAACCCCTTTGGCCCTCTGTTCTTCGATTTCCCACGCAGTCATCTCACTCCATAAAACCCCTGGCATCGCTTTTCCTCCTCAAGAAAGGTATCGAGTTCCCTGCATTTTTCCTCCTCAAGAAGCGGCTGGGGAGAAGCGAAAATCTCCTCGAGAGCTTTGTGGACGTTCCCCAAAATGCTCTCCCCGGGGCGAAAGGGTCCCCGGAAACTCAAGGCAGGAATCCAGAGTTCTCTGCGGATAAAACGCGCCGTGTGGACAAGGGGAAGAAAGGACCCCTCACGTATCCCCTCTGCAACGACAGAAAGGTCAAGCGTCTCCCTGTCAACCCGTAATCCCTGGACAATGCGCTTGCAGAATCCAATGAGCTCGTTATCAAGAAGGAGTTGCTCAAGACTTCCCCCCTGGTCACTTCCCACGATACCCATGTGGCCGAAGGTGGTGGCCCCCGAGAGCATGCCAAGAATAAGTGTTACGCCCTTTTCCCAACCGTTCTGTGGGTCCAGGGCACAGCTATCCGTAAGCCCCACATTCACGTACACCGGAAATCCATAAGAGGCACCAATTTCAGCCATCGCCAGACTCAAAAGCCCCTGCTCAGGGGAACCAAAGACGATGCTTCCCGTTCTCGGGTCGGCAACATGAGGAATGCCTCCGTAGCATATTGGGGTTCCGGGACGGAGCAGTTCTGCAATGACAACTCCAGCAAGGATTTCCGCGTTCTCCTGAGCAAGCGTTCCGGCAAGAGTCACAGGACCCGTGGATCCAGCCTGGACCATGGGACCGACCATAACGGGAAGGGAAAGCGACGTCGCCTCCTTGAGAATGGCAAGACCATCTTCCGGAAACCGGAGAGGACTTATGGGTTCAAGAAAAGCGAAAAGACGAGGCTTTTCCTGCGCTTCCTTTTCTCCCCCAGCACATATAGCGCTCATGGTAAAGACCCGACGGAAATTCTCCCTCTTCGTAAACCAGAGAAATATCGGCTTATCTGTCCGGACAAAGAGTTCCCGGGCCATGAGGACTTCTCGAAAGGAAGGTGGGTACTCAGAGGGCATGGCAAGTCCTCCAACGACATCAATATGAGGGAGGTAGTGCGCAAGGTGCACTGCACGAAGGAAGTCCCTTTCCTGTGGCTCCCGTCGCATCCCATGCTCAAACCAGGCAAACTGCCCGGGGGAGGAACAGAAAACCATCATCCCCTGTGCAAAGGTTACCGAACGTTTCCCATCCCTCCCATAGAGCGTGAAGGATTTTCCCGCCCTCTGCACGCACGTCTCAACAAGGAAAGGGGGTATGAGGATGCGACCGTCCTGCCTTCTTGCCCCATGGTCGCAGAGAAGAGTAACGACCTCCTCATCAGGGATAACCACTCCAATCCTGGAAAGTAGGGAACAGGAGGCTTCGTGAATGTCGGCAATTTCCTTTGGGCTGAGTAGAGAGATTCTCGGGGTTACCATCTCTGCAACCACAGGTCGATGGGTTTCTTTACCCCCTGGGCTTCGAAGGGAAAGGTAATCTTTCTCCCTTCCCCAGCTGAAGCATAGGCTGCACAGATAATCTCAAGTACTGCTTTCCCATCTTCTCCCGTTTCCTTTGGTCTATCAAGACCCAGAACACAGCGAGCAAAGTGTTCCATTTCCTGAGGAAAGCCGTAGTTCCAGATTTCCTCGTATATCGTGAAGGTCCATCCTTTCGTCGTTGGCGCTTTTTCCACCGCGTATCCGTAGCCGTACTCGCTATAGGTCACAAGAGCAATACCCATGTGGAGGAGAGCATACGTCACTCCACCTTCACCGTAGATTTCCGCCCGGTCATCCATGCCTCCCCGTTTTGCCCAGCTGTTCTCGATGATGGCGTAGGCATCGTTTGCAAACTCCACAATGGTGACCGCCTCGTCATCACCCCGGGTCTTGTCCCTGTGGACATAGGTTCCAAGATGGGCATAGACGCTCTTTACCTGAGGTTTTCCAAGGATGAATCTGGCGAATTCAATACCATGGCACCCCATGTCCATAAGCACTCCGCCGCCTGAACGTTCCACATCCCAGAACCAGTCGGCGTGGGGTCCAAAATGCTTCTCACTCTGCTTCACAAGGTACACTTTCCCAAGGGCACCCTCATCAACGAGCTCCTTTGCTCGCACGTACTTCGGCGTAAAGCAGAGCTCCTCAGCATAGAAGAGGAAGACCTTGTTCTCCCGGCAGGTGTGGATCATTTGGTCCGCTTCTTCGAGGTTCATGCAAAGGGGTTTTTCACAAACTACGTGTTTTCCGCTCTGCGCAGCATCAATCGTCATCTGGGCGTGGAGGTAGTTGGGGGCACAGATGGTGACCATGTCGATATCTTTGTCCTCAAGCATGCGGCGGTAATCGGTGTAGAAACGGGGAATACCAAAACGGCGAGCAAAGGCCTCAGCATGTCCCGGAGTTGGAGAGGCAACGGCGACAACCTCAGCAACATGAGGGATTTTCTGAAAGGCAATGGCATGAATTTCTGCCTCAAAACGGGACCCGATAATCCCAACCCGAACCTTATCTCCCATACCCTTCCCCCCAGAAATGCAAAGCGGGGAGGGCTCTTGCCCTCCCCATAACCTCTCAGGACTCACCTATTCTTTGGGTTATTCGGGCTTGTGTCGAGCACCTGTTGCTGCAGGAGAGCAATGTTATCCAGGGCTTCCTTCGGAGTCTTCTTGCCAATGTACGCAAGGTTGAGCTCTCGCTGCTGGATATCAAGGAGCTCTGCATACTCAGGCCACGTCCAGACGTCCCGGGCGATGCCTTCAATAATGGTGCGGATGGAGGCCCATTTTGGCTCAAACTGCTTCTGGTACTCAAGAAGGTCCGTTCGGGCACTGGCGTATCCTGCAGTTGGGTCATCCACGAGCATTTTCTCTATTTCATAGGACTTGAGCCACTGGAGGTAGAGCCAGGCTTCCTTTTTGTGCTTGGAGAAGGCGTTGATACCGATTCCCTGGGAACCAAAGGTGGAGGCGCGGCGAATCTGGCCCGTTTGTGGGTCCTTGTACCCGGGCATCACCGTATACCCCCACTTCCCAGCAGTCTTAGAGAGAGCGGGATTGTCGGCGACATTCGCAAAGCTCACCCAGGTGAACCACATGGCGCACTTATCCTGGGTTGCGGCGTTCATGATTTCATCGACAAACCAGTTAGCCGTTGCTGGGTCCACCACCTTGTGCTTCAGGTTGAAGTCCACGAAGAACTGCAGCGCCTCCACCGCCCTATCGGAGTTGATGATACCCTGGGCCGTCCAGGTTTTGGGATCCCAGAGCTCTGCTCCAAAAGAGAAATGGAAGGGAAGCCACTGCTGCGTGATGCCGTCACTCAATCGTGTGGCATACCAGGCAATGCCGTACCGGTCAATTTTCCCATCCCCATCGATATCTACAGTGAGCTTCTTTGCGTACTCGAGCATCTCATCCCAGGTATCGGGAGGTCCAGGAATACCTGCATCGCTATAGAGGTCCTTGCGGTAGCTGAAGATAAGCCCTCCACAGGTCCAGGGAAGACCATAGAGTGGTGCATCAGCGTAGTTTTTCCATGCATCGCCGGGAAGGAGCGCATCGTCCCCAAGGGTGGGGAACTTCCCGATATAGGTGGCAAACCCCTGGATGAAATCTTTTTCAAAGTTTATCGTACTCTCGGGGGAGAACAGGTATTCCGGAGTATCGAGGCGCTCCAGGCCCCCAGCGAGAACCATTTCCCCAATCCACTGGCTATCGTACTCGAAAAGGTCGTATTCATCACTCTTACTATCGATGATTTCCCGAATCTTGTACTCCACAAACTGGTATGGAGGGCTCTCAATGACGACCTTGATACCTGTCTTCTGGGTGAAGATTTCGTTCGCCAGCCGCTGTTCAACCGGCGTTTGCGGCCAGGGAAGACTCAGAATCCGAAGGGTCACCTCTTCTGCGAAAGCCACACTCCACCCCACACAGAGCACCACCAAAACCACAAGCAACCACCGTCGCATCTTCCTCTCCTCCTTTTGTAAGGATTGGATGCTAAGGGATACGCTGTTCTTCTGGGTTCCCTATCACCCCCTCCCCTCAAGACGTTTTTCGCTTTCAGGATCGAAAAGGTGCCAGAAGGCCTCTTCAAAACGCACCCAGACTCTTTGCCCCGGGGAAGGCGTAAAGGAGAGCGTGTTCCGACGAACCCGGGCCTTTAGGCTTACCTCACCCGCTGCAAGGGTGAAAATGTACTCGTTGCTCTGGGGTTCGATGACCTCAAGGGTAGCAGGAAACGTATGATCTTCAGGATACGGGAAGAGGAGAACGTTCTCTGGACGAACGCCAAGGATGACCTTCCCCTTGCCCCAGCTCCTCAGGGAACTGGCCCACCCAGGACCCACGGGGAGAGAAAAGACCTGAGAAACAAGGAAAACCTGATCGCCTTCTTCCTGAACCTCAAGGGAAAAGAAATTCATCCGAGGTGTACCAATGAAACCGGCAACAAAGAGGTTTGCCGGGCGCTCGTACACCTCTTCAGGTGTTCCCACCTGCTTCACCTCACCAAAGTCCATGACCACCATGGTATCCGCCACTGCCTGCGCCTCAGTCTGGTCATGGGTCACGTACACGGTTGTAATACCAAGAGTCTCCTGGATTTTCCGGATTTCGGCCCGCATCTCCACCCGGAGTTTTGCATCAAGGTTTCCAAGAGGCTCGTCAAGGAGGTATATCTTTGGTCGACGCACCAGAGCCCTTCCCAGGGCAACCCGCTGCTGTTGACCTCCAGAGAGCTGTCCCGGGTACCGGTCAAGGAGGAACTCCATGTGCAGGAGGCGCGTGACCTCTTCGATTCTTTTTGCCATTTCCTGGGGGGAGAGTTTTTCCGCATAGAGGGGGAACATCCAGTTTTCCCGAACCGTCATGTGGGGATACAGTGCAAAGGTCTGGAAGCACATGGCCACATCCCGCTCTCCAGGAGAAATGTGCAGCGCCGGTTGTCCATCGAGGTACACCATGCCTCTCTCAGGTCGTGTGAGGCCAGCAATAACCCGGAGCACCGTCGTCTTCCCACAACCTGAAGGTCCGGTAATAACGCAAAGCGACCCATGGGGTACCGTGAAGCTCACATCCCGGAGCACCACATTGCTTCCATACCGAACCCGAATACCTTCGAGGCGAATTTCAGGCATACCTTCCTCCTCAAAGGAGCCGCTTCTCAGTTACCGGATCAAAGAGATAGAGGTAGCGATCCTCAAAGGTTACTTCTATGACCTCGCCAGGCCGTGGCGGTGAGGCAAACTCCCTTTTCTCAAGGCGAACCTTCACAATTTCCCCACCAAACTTCACATCCACGATGTACTCATTGCTCTGAGGTTCCACAACGTACACTTCCCCACGAATGACGTTTTCTTCCCTCCCCCTTGCCAGCATAAGGTGCTCCGGACGCACTCCGAGGATGACCTCACGTCCCTCAAGGGGAGCAACCCGTTCCCCAAGTCCTGAGGAAAGGGGAATGCGCATCCCATTCCCTCGAAATTCCACTCCCTCTCCCCGGAGGAACACACCCCGGAGGAAATTCATCGCTGGCATCCCCACAAATCCCGCAACGAAGAGATTGGCAGGATTCTCGTAAATCTCGATTGGCTTCCCCACCTGCTGCACCCTTCCCTGGTGCATGACCATGATTTTGTCCGCAAGACCCTGGGCCTCAGTCTGGTCATGGGTCACATAGATAGTGGTGATTCTGAGCTCCTGCTGGAGTTTCCGCAAACTCGCCCGCATCTCCACCCGGAGTCGGGCATCAAGCTGGCTTAATGGTTCATCCATGAGGAAGAGTTTTGGCTTTCGAATCAAAGCCCGCCCTATAGCAACCCGCTGCCTCTGTCCCGCCGAGAGCTCCTGAGGGTACCGATCGAGGAAATCCTCAAGGTGGAGGAAGTGGGCGATTTCTTCTACACGTTGTGCAATTTCCTGGCGTGGGGTACGTTTCGCCTTGAGGGGAAAGGCGAGTTGCTCTCGCACAGTGAGGTGGGGATACAGGGCGTAACTTTGGAAAATCATGGCCACATTCCGGTCCCCAGGGTAGAGGTCGTTAATCACTTCTCCATCGAGGTAGATTTTCCCTGAAGTTGGCTTCACAAAACCAGCAATCATCCGGAGTGTCGAAGTCTTGCCGCATCCTGAAGGACCAAGGAACACGCAGAGTTCCCCATCCTCCACCACAAGGTCCACATCTCGGACCGCGTGGGTGTGCCTGCCGTACCAGAGGTTGAGTTTCTCAAGGACAAGCGTTGCCATGGTCACCGCATCCTTCCAAAGCTCATGCCCCGGATGAGCTCATTCCGCACAAAAATCGTGAACACAACCACCGGAATCATGAAAATAACCGCTGCTGCAGAGATTCTCCCCCAGTCCGTACCAAGAAAGGTCTGGAGCTTTGCAAGGCCAACCGGTGCGGTGACCGCTTTTCGGGTTGTGAGGGTCAGGGCAACAAGGAATTCGTTGAGCGACTGGATGAGGCAGAAAATTGCTGTTGTCGCAAGGCCAGGCCGCACGAGGGGGAGACTCACCCGGAAGAACACCTGAGCCGGCGAATACCCATCGAGCTTTGCCGCTTCCTCAAGTTCAACGGGAATCTCATCGAAAAATCCTTTAAGGACCCAGATGGAAAAGGAGATATTGAAGATGCAGTACACAAGAACAAGGGCAAGGGTCGTATCCAAAAGTCCCAGGGAACGGAAAAGGAGGTAAAAGGGAATGACCACCGCAATTGGAGGGAGCATACGCAGGGAGAGAATCCAGAAGAGGATATTATCGCTTCCTCGAACCGGGTACCGGGAAAATCCATAGGCCGTAAGGCTCCCAAAGACGAGAGAAACCCCCGTGGAAATAGCCGCAACAAGGAGGCTGTTCCTGAGCTGGTACATGAAGTCAGAGCTGAGGATATCCCGGTAATTCTGGAGCGTCGGCAGGAAAATCCACTTGGGAGGGAGCACAAAAATTTCAAGGCGGGTCTTCAAGGAGGCGAGGATAACCCACACAAGGGGGAACATGAAAGCCAGGGTGATACCCAAAGCAACGGCAAGGAACACCGCACGCCGTATCAGGAATTTCGTTTCCTCACGCATGCTCTCCCCTCACAGTCCAGTATCCACCATTTCCCGAGGAATCTTCTTTCGGGGGCTCAGGATTTTTAAGAGAATGTTCACAAGAACGTTCACAATGATGACCACAAACCACGAAATGGCTGAAGCCACACCAACCTTAAAGAAGGAGAAGAGGTTCCGGTACCCCAGAAGGGAAAGGGTGGTGGTGAGGTCTCCCGGCCCCCCACCGGTGAGAATATACGGGACATCGAACATCTTGAGGGTATCAATGGAACGAAAAAGCACAGCAAGGAGAATGGGCATACGAAGGTACGGAAGGTAGATATTCCTAAAACGCATCCAGGGACTTGCACGGTCAAGGGTTGCCGCTTCCCGGAGTTCCTGGGGAATGGTACCAAGACCAGCAAGCACAAGGAGCACCACAAAGGGCGTCCACTGCCACACATCAGTGATGATAATGCCCCAGATGGCGAAGCGAGGATCGGTGAGCCATTCCACAGCTTGGAAACCAAGCCGCTCAAGGAAAAAGTTCACAAGACCAAAGGTCTGGTCAAGGAGGAGTCTCCAGAAAAGGCCAGCGACAAGTGGAGCAAGCATCATGGGCAGGAAAATCAAAAGCCGGAAGAGCCCCATCCCCGGAATCCTTTCGCTCAAAGCAAAACCAAGGAGAAGCCCGAGTCCCATTTCAATGGCAAGGCACGTCAGGGTGATGCGCAGCGTCACCCAGGTCACAAGCCAGAACTGCTCGCTCCGGAAAAGCTGGGCATAGTTTCCGAAACCGACAAAGCGCGGCTCCCGACCCCGAACGTAATCGTAGAAGCTCACGTTGACTGAGTACACGAGGGGGAATATCACCATGAGGACAAGGAAGACAATAGTGGGCACAAAGAGGAGTAACCGGAACCGCAGTTCCTCCCGGCGCCGCCTCCGCACAAGGGCATCGATGTGCTCGGCCAACGTATCCCCTCCCTCGGGAAACGACAGTATATTATACCAAAAAGAGCTCCTGGGGAGAACCTCTACAACCTTTCAAGTCCAGCGAGAATACCCCGGGCCTTCCTGAAACTCTCTTCGGGAACCTGAACCTCCACAGGTCCTGTGTCCCCAAAGTACGCTTCTCCTCCATAAGGGCGCGTCGATGGCTTCAGGAGAACCCGGATCCCCTCTGCTTCAAGGTATCCCCGGATGAGTTCAGCCTCGGCACGGTTAGCGGCAATCGTAACCGTTTGGTACTTCATATCTTCCCTCGCTGTCCGTAGTAGGCCCCTGGCCCGTGTTTCCGCAGGTAGTGCTTGTCAAGAAGCGCCTGAGGGATTCCCGAAAGGTCAGGACGAAGGAGAAGAGAAAAGTACGTTGTTTTAGCCACTTCTTCAAGGATAACGCTCACATGTACCGCCTCCATGGGGTCCTTCCCCCAGGTGAAAGGTCCATGCCCTGCCACAAGAACCGCCGGGATGGCTTCATAATCGAGATTCCGGAAACGCTCCACAATAAGAAGACCGGTGGCTTTTTCGTAGTTCTCTGCGATTTCCTCCCGGGTGAGGAGGCGCGTGCAGGGAACTGGGCCAAAGAAGGTATCAGCCTGCGTCGTCCCAAGACAGGGGATATCACACTGAGCCTGTGCCCAGACACAAGCCCAGGAAGAGTGGGTGTGGGCAACACCTCCTATTTTTTCAAAATGCCGATAGAGCTCAAGATGCGTTGGTGTATCAGAAGAGGGACGCAATGTCCCCTCAACCACTCTTCCCTCAAGGTCCACAACCACCATGTGCTCCCAGGAGAGGGCGTCATACGGGACACCACTTGGCTTAATGACGACAAGACCCTTTTCCCGATCGATGCCACTCACATTCCCCCAGGTGAGAATCACAAGGCCATGGCGGCAAAGCGCAAGATTCGCTTCCCAGACCTGTCTTTTCAGTTCCTCAAGCACCAACTATCCCTCCCCATATAA
>JBDIWL010000023.1:0-11301 GCA_039638315.1 Candidatus Caldatribacterium thermophilum
GCATTGGGCTTAGCGGAGAAGGGACCGGGGTGCTCTTTCCGGTACCCCTCGAAAATGGCCAGGGCTTCTCGAATTCCTGTGCCACAGTTTGCCCCAAGGACGACCCCTTCCTTTCCCCGGAAAAGGCGCGCAATATCCTCAGGAGTCTCCCCAAGAAGGGTCACCATCTTTCCTCCCCGGGGCTCAAAGGTAAAGCTCACTATGGCCTCGCTACCTGAGGCCGCAACAGCCTCAAGAGCAAGGAGGGCTTCCCTGCTGTAGCTAAAGGTTTCAAGGTGGAATATACGCACCCCAGCCTCAGAAAGCACCCGCACCGCTTCCCCAAAGGTATCCCGCACCTTTTCCTCCGTAAGGTCCCCAAAGGGCTCCATGAACTCCCCGAGGGGTCCCAGAGAGGCAGCAAGGAGAACCCCCGGGCGCAGGGCACTCTGGGCAAGGCGCACTCCCTCTCTTAAGATGTCCACAAGACGTTCACCAAGACCATGACGCGCAAGACGAATTCGATTCCCCCCGAAGGTGTTCGTCTGAATCATGTCGGCTCCCTGCTCCACGTAACTCACATGGACCTTAAGGACTTCCTCAGGATGAGAGAGGTTCCACTCCTCGGGTGGATGTCCAGCAGGAAGACCAAGCTTCTGGAGCCGCGTACCCATGGCCCCGTCAAAAACAAGGATACGCTCCTGCAACAGTTCCCAGAGCACATTTCTCGCCCCCTTTTTCGGAAGGATTATACCAGAAATGTTCCACGTGGAACATTTCCTGTGGTATCCTAAAGCTCAAGAGAGGAGGCAGAGTATGGAACGCATTGCCTTTGTTCAGGCTGGCTTCGGATTCTTCGGCGAGGGATGGACGGACCTCCTTTTGCGGAGTAGCGATGTGGAACTCTGTGCCGTTGTGGACCCAAGCGAAGAGGCCAGAGAACGCTTCATGAAGCGTTTTGGGGACCGGGGTATTCCCTTTTTCTCCACCTTACGCGAAGCTCTCGAAAAGACCAGACCGCAGGCAGTGCTCATCGTCACACCAAACGCCGCACACCGGGAAGTTGCCGAAGAGGCATTGGCTTCTCAGCTCCATGTGCTCTCTGAAAAACCCCTCGCTGACACCTGGCGCAATGCCTTAGCCATATATGCTGCCTGGACACAGTCCCCACGCCTCATATATGCGGTGAGCCAGAATTATCGCTTCCGCCCTGAGATTCGGGCCCTGAAAAAGGCGCTCCTTGAGGGGAGATGCGGTACCATCGAGTACGTAACCTACGAGTTCCACGAAACGTTGCAGCTTGGGGGATGGAGGACCTCCATGGAGTACCCCCTCCTCGCCGACATGAGCGTGCACCACTTTGATATCCTCCGTTTCGTCCTCGGGAAAGAGGCGCTTTCTGTTCGCATGGAGAGCCTGAACCCTTCCTGGAGTCCCTTCCAGGGTGATGCAGTAGCGGCGGGAACGCTTGTTCTCGCTTCCCAGATACTTGTGCACTACTTTGGGAGCTGGGTGACCCGGGGATACAGAACGGGCTGGAATGGCATCATCCGCTTCTTCGGAAGCGAGGGGACACTGAGCCTTGAAAATGACCGTATCTTTTTCGAGGATAAAAGCGGCACAAAGGAAGAGGTACTCTTTCCCCGTTACGAAACCGATGGACGCGTTTTTGTCCTTCAGGAATTTGTGCAAGCGGTGCGAGGTGGCGGGGAACCGGAGACCTCACTCTCTGATAACATCAAAACCTTCGCCCTTGCCTGCGCGGCCATAGAGTCGGCAAAGCGACATGAAGAGGTGGAGCTCCGGTACTACTTCGAAGACCTGAAAAACACGGCTTAAAGGGCACCAAACACCTTCCGAGCAAAAATCATGTACGTTGTGTGCGCCACCATGCGGTCAAAGGGGCGGAAGGTTACGGGATTCGGCTTGTACTCCCGAAAGAGGCTCTCCCATACCTGAGTGTCGACAAAGGGGAGCGCCTCAAGCCCCCGGAGGACTTCCATCACCTGCCCAGCCGTGGGAGAAACAACGGCAAGCCTTCCGCCTCCCCGAAGCGCCTCCCAACACTGCTTTAAGTACTTCCAGGGCTCTGGAACATCAAGAAAGAGGGCGTCAACGTCCCGTTCCAAAAACCCTTCGGCAATATCCCGGAGGCGAATGGTGACACGACCGAGTACTCCCCACTCCCTGAGGTTTTCTTCCGCCAGGGGAATAAAATCCTCACGGCGCTCGTAAGCGTATACCCGACCTTTTTCTCCCACAAGGCGCGCCAAAGCCCCACACATTGCTCCGCTCCCAAGCCCCACGTCAATAACCCGATCGCCCTCCTTGACGTCAAGCATGAGGAGAATGTACCCGAGGTCCTTGGGGTATACAACCTGGGTTTTGCGGCGCATGTGGAAGATGTTCTCCACCACCCCAGGCTGGAGCAAGAAAGCCCTTTTCCCTTTCGAGGTGAGCACGTACTCCCCGAATTCCTTTCCAAGGAGCTCCGAAAGCTCGAGGTTTCCAAGGTGCGTTCCCAAGGATTTTCCGGGAACCACCCGAACAAGGTAATCCCGCCCGTCCTCAAGCCAGATGTAGACACGATCGTCCCTTTCGATAGGCATACGACGCCTCCTTTTTGCGGTAGTATTATAAACCACAAGGTGAGGCTTCTCTGTGGATAACCTGTGGATTTCTCGCCTTTTCGAATCCACCCTTTTCAGGAAAAGAGAACTCCGATAAGATATCCACAGGAAAAAATCAAGAAAACAACGCTTTTTCTTCGCGCCACTGCGGAGACTGTTCAAAAAATGTTTTAGAAAAAATTGCGGATGAGGTTGTGGATAACCTGTGGACAGATTGCGAAGGATACTCCGCGAGGGAATGGCATCACTTGGCGTGCACCTTGAAGGCGACCAGGAAGAGAAAATCCTCGCTTTTGTACAGCTCCTCCACAGGACAAACGCCCGCTACAACCTTACGGGATTTGCAAGCGAAGAGGAAATACTCATTGAGGGGGTCCTTGATAGCCTCACCGCATGCACTTTGAGCGATATCCTCGAGGCATCCCAAAGCCTCATCGACGTGGGAACAGGTGGAGGCATCCCGGGAATTCCCCTGAAAATCGCCCATCCCCCAATGCAGCTGACCCTCCTTGAGGCAACGGCCAAAAAGTGCCATTTCCTTGAGGAAGCCACTCGTATCCTGGAGCTTGAAGGGGTTCAGGTGCTCTGTGGGCGCGCCGAAACGGTAGCGCACGATCCGGCATTTCGAGAGCAGTACGCTCTTGCTACAGCCCGAGCCCTGGGGGAATTACGGGAAATCCTGGAACTCACTATTCCTTTCATTCAGCCAGGGGGCTTTGCCCTCTACTACAAGGGACGAAACGTGCACCGGGAAATCGAGGAAGCACAGAACGCCCTTGGCATCCTAAAAAGCACCATTGTTGCACTCCGGGATATCCCCATCCCCTGCGGCTCCCGGAAAACCACCCTTGTCCTCGTCCGGAAAGAAGCACCCACTCCCCCTCAGTACCCCCGAAGACCCGGGATTCCCAAAAAGCGCCCCCTCTGAGATTTGTGTTCCACGTGGAACATTTACTTTCCGATGCAGAATTGGGTGAAAATGGTCTCAAGGAGCTTTTCGTCCACCCGTTCCCCGGTGAGGCGCTGTATCCCAGAAAGCGCTTCACTCACCAGCACCCCCAGAACATCAAGGGGTGCACCACTCTCCTGGGCTCTTTTGGCCTCCTCAAGGCACCTGAGAATTCCTTCAAGTTCCTCCCTCTGGCGGACAGTAAGGAGCGCAAGGTCCTCCTCTGGTCCAACCTGCTCCCGGACGTACTGCACAAGAGCCGATACAAGGTTCTCCATGCCTTCTCCGGTGAGCGCCGATACCTCAAGAACAGGCTCCCCAGGGTAGAGCGCCTCTATGTCCTCTCTGGTGAGAACCTGAGGAAGATCGCTTTTGTTGCACACCACAAGGTGGGGTCGGGAACGAACGAGGTCAGCAAGTTCCCGATCTTCCTTTTCCAGGGGTTGACTCCGGTCGAAGACCACAAGGATGTAATCAGCACGCTCCAGGTAAGTCCGTGTCCGTTCCACTCCTATACGTTCTACAGGGTCTTCGCTTTCCCGAAGTCCAGCCGTGTCCACAAAACGGAAGGGGAAACCCTCAAGGAGGACAAACTCCTCAATGGCGTCTCGAGTGGTCCCCGGAAAAGGAGTGACAATTGCCCTGTCCCTGCCAACAAGGAGATTGAGGAGACTCGACTTCCCCACGTTGGGTTTTCCAGCGATAACAACAAGCACGCCCTCGTTAAGGGGCTGAAGACGCTTTCCCCGATCAAGCTCTGCTTGCACCTCTGAAGCCAGAGCAGCAATTTCGCTTCGAACGTATGCTTCCGTACCCTCCACCGGGGCATCGAGGAAATCACAGGAGGCTTCAATATGTGCCTCAAGAAGGAGGAGCCTCTTCTCCCATTCCCGCACCTTGTTCCCAAAGACTCCCTCAAGATGTCGCAGGGAAAGCTCAAGAACTTTTTCTGAGCGCGCCCGAACAAGGGTTGCCACAGCTTCCGCCTGCAAAAGGTCGATGCGCCCATTGAGGAAAGCCCGCTCGGTAAACTCCCCAGGACGGGCAAGACGAGCCCCCTCTCGAAGGCATACCTCAAGGACTTTCCGGACCACAAGGGGTCCCCCGTGGAGATGGAACTCCACCACGTCCTCACGGGTGTAGCTTTTCGGAGCTCGCATGACCACACAGAGTGCTTCATCGATGGGTTTTTCCGTCTGCGGGTCTACAACTTCCCCCAGGTACATCCGAAAGCTCCGGAAATCCTCAGCCCTCTTCCCCACACGGGAACGAAAAAGCCGGGACGCAATGGGTACCGCATCCCGGCCACTCAGGCGAACAATACCAATAGCCCCCACCCCGGGTGGTGTGGCAATGGCAACAATCGTGTCGTCCCGTATCATGAAGTCCTGGCGTTCCCTCCCTCATTGCGCTGGGATTGCGCCCGATTCCTGGGTCGTGATTTCTTCTTCTGCTGGGCCTTGAGGTCAATCACCACACGCCGGTTTGGTTCTTCTCCGATGCTATAGGTCACCACCTCTGGATGGTCTTTCAGGGCCATGTGGATAATACGCCGTTCCCGAGCGTTCATGGGAGCAAGGCGGACCTTTTTCTTCTCCCGTACGACCTTTCTGGCCATCCGCTCGGCGAGTTTCCGCAGCGCTTCCTCCCGGCGCTTCCGGTACCCCGAAATATCCACTTCAAGAGGAATTTCCCCAAGGCCCCGTCGAGCAAGAAAGGTTCGCACCAGGACCTCGAGAGCTTCAAGGGTCTCTCCTTTTCGACCAATGAGGATACCTGCGTCCTTTCCATCAAGCGTACAGCTGAGCACTCCGTTATCCTCTTTTGCATCCACCACAACCTCAAGCCCCATCTTCGCCACGAGTTCTCGGAGAAACCCCTCAACCACCTCTCGAGCCCCAGAAAACCCACCCGTTTCCGGAGGAGAGACCTTTGAGGCTTCCTCCGCCTCTTCTTCATCCTTCACCCAGACACGGACTTTGACCATCCGGGGGACAAAGACGCTCAGGAATCCTTTAGTTTCCGAGAGGATTTCGTATCCCAGTTGTTCTCTCGGAACATCAAAGTAGCGCGACGCGCGCTCGAGCACCTCTTCCAGGGTTTTCCCAGAAACTTCAACGCTTCTTTTCACGACGTTCTCCCCCCTTTTTCACCTGCGGACGCGCCGGCTGACCTCCCTGAGACGAGGACACAAGAGCAGGGGAGGTGGACTTTGCCCTGCGGAGCTGCACCTCAAGCATGTACTGCTGAAAGATGTAGAAGAGGTTGGACACGAACCAGTAGAGGAGTACCCCCGAGGGCAAACCCCAGCTGATGAACACGAGAAACACCGGCATCACAACCATGAGAAGGAGGTTCTGCTGTGCCGCCTCACCACCAGAGGGGGGCGTGCTGATTTTTTGCTGCCAGAAGGTCGTTGCCCCCATAGCAAGGGGCAGAATGTAGTAGGGATCGGGACGGGAAAGGCTTGGGAGCCAGAGGAACCCCGCCTGGCCGTAGTCGTAGGTGACAAGAACACGGTACAGGACAAAGAGGAAGGGAAGCTGAATGAGGAGGGGAAGGCATCCCCCAAGGGGATTCACGCCCTTTTCTCGATACAGCCGCATGATTTCCTGATTGAGCCTTTGCGGATCTTTACCGTACTTCTCCTGGAGCTTCTTGATTTCTGGCTGGAGTTCCTGCATAGCACGAGCAGAAAGGTTCTGCTTGTGAATGACAGGGTACAGAATCAACCGGACAACCACAGTGAGGAGGATAATGGAAATACCGTAGTTTCCCGTGAGCTGGTAAAAGAAGCGGAGAACAAGCTCCATTACCTTAGCCAGACCATCCCAGATCTGCGCAAACATTGCCATCACCTTTCGTTCTTATTTCACTGGATCGTACCCACCGCGAGAGTACGGATTGCAGCGGAGCACCCGCCAGAGACTCAGAAGGAGACCTTTCCAAAGCCCATATTTCCGCAACGCCTCTCGAGCGTATTCAGAACAGGTAGGTTCAAAACGGCAACTCTGGGGAAGAAGAGGAGAGAGGTACTTTTTGTACCACAAAAGCGCTCGATCAAGAAATCGCACCACCGAATCGGCAACACTCACCCGTTCTGTTCCACCCTTTCAAGAAGCTCCCCCATCCAGCGGACGAGAGAAGCGAAATCCACCGACGCAACGCTCTCATCCCCGAGGAAAAAAATATCAAAAGGCTTATCTCTCCAGGTGGGGTAGTAATGGACACGGAAAGCTTCTCTGAGTCTCCTTCGAATACGATTCCGGCACACTGCCTTCTTACTCCGCCCCGCAAAGCACACCCGGATGGGACCTGCTTCCCGCCGATAGAAAAAAAGACGCAAAGGGCCACAACTCACCCTTTGCCCCTCTGCAAAAAGCCGAGCAAAATCCCTCTGTTTTGTGAGCGTTTCCATCATACAGTGAGGCGCTTTCGACCCTTCTTCCGCCTCCGGCGAAGGACCTCCTGCCCTCCCTTGGTTTTCATTCGAGCACGAAAGCCGTGTTTCCTCTTGGCACGCAAATTATGTGGTTGATAGGTCCTCTTCATGGACTCATGCTTCTCCTTTCACGGGGTGTGCTGTGGTATTCATTATATTGCAAGGAGGCACTTCGGTCAACAAGATGCGGGCTACTGCTTTGCAGGGTAAAGCTCGAGGGTTCTCTTTTCCCGGAAGACCTCTTTTCCCCCGTTCTGCACTACAAGGAGCATGTCGTACTTTCCAGGAGTGAGCACTCCCCCCTGAGGTTCAAGAACGAGCATTCCTTCCATTCCCGGCAGAACGAGGTCTGGGCTCTCCCGGGAAACAAGCGTTAAAGCAGAGCTTGGCTTTACCGCCAAAGCCCCCTCTTCGACCTTTTCCTCAACGACCTGCGTGAGCGTCACAAGACAGTTCGGCTGCAGATGCGTATTTCCAGTATTCACAAAGTGGAGTACTAAGCGGGGGTGGAGCACGCCTTTTTGCGGCTCTTCAAGAAGGAACTCAAGTCCGGTGAGGCGGATTGCCTCAACCCTTGTTCCTTTGACATTTTCAAGTACAAGGAGTGTCGATGCTCCAAAGGCTTTCTGGAGCTCCCCGGGAACCTTTTTCCCATCGATACTCTCAGGCACAAAATGCACTCGAACGTATTTATCACCTTCGAGGATGTCCTCAGGAGCCGCCACAGCAATGCGCACTGTCTTTGCCTTGTACGGCTCAATCTCTACGGTCTCTGGAGATACACTGACAAAGGAGCTGAAGTGGGTGTTTGCTGCCTCGGAGGGATCTTCAGGTATACCCCGCACTACAACCCTGTGAGGAGAATCGTTGTGCAGCGCAACAGTGAAGCTCCGACTCGCCTTTGGGGAGATTTTCCCCTCAAGAATTTCCTTGTTGAGGCCGAGAAACACAGGATCTATTGAAGCCATATCGACCCCTTCGATTTTCTTCTCCCGTTCCACAACCTGTACTCCCTCGACGTGGAAAATCGTTTTCGCCTCGGCTTTATGCACGCCCCCGTAATCGATGGTGGCAATGGCTGCATAGTCGCCAGGGGGGAGGTTCCCTGCATAGAGGGTCACGAAATCAACGGCAAATCCCGGGAGTACCCTCCCCCGACCACTGCCCAGTGGGGCATCGATAATCTTTTTCCCCAGGGCGTTGGTCACGGTCAGTTTCCCTTTTCCCTCAATGGCATCTTTTCCGCGATTCGCAAGGGTAGCAGAAAACCGCAATCCCTCTGCAACTTTCTGTACCCCAAAAGCTTCGATAACCCCGAACTTCCCACTCCATCGCTCCGACACCCCCCTTCTTCGAACGCGGAGAAAAAGGAGACTGGAGAGAAAAATATCCACCTTTGCTTTGAGCTCCGCTGCAGTACCCTGAAGCCTTGCGCCCTCTTCTTCACGCACAAATCGAAATACAACCATGGCTGCGTAGAATCCTGGCTTGGCGCTCGGAGGGACGGTGAGCGTTGCGCGAACCTGTCTCCCTGAGCGAGGAGGAATGGTGATATATTCCTCCTCAAGACGAATCCAGGGAGCACAGGAAATGGAGCTTGGAGGGTCCTCGGGGTTTGCCGGACGATAGGTTCCATCGCGTTCTTCAATAGCCTGAGCGACGAAGACCTGGAACTTCGTCTCCTGATCCGTGTCGTTGAAAAGGGTACAGAGCAGGTTCTCCTTACTTCCGGGGAGAAGCTCAAAATCGAAGGAAAGAGGGCTTAACGTAAAACGCACACCCTGAGCAAGAGCAGAGGAAAGGGAAAGGAAGACAAGAAGAGAAAAAACCCCAGCGCCCCACAAGGCGCTGGGGAAGTAACGCGTCAGCTTGGACGTACAACCCATGTCTTTTGCTCTTTCAGCGTTGCACAAATTGTGGCATCCCCTGGATCCTTGTACTCACAGGCCGGGGTGAACATGGAAACTTCGATCTTGTTGTAGATCCTAAAAACACGCCCATATATTGGCTCAGGTATGGGTACTGTTCCGTTAAAGTTCCCCGCCCGAACCCACTGAGGATTCCACGGTCCACCAAAGTACCAGAACTTGTAATAGGTTGGAATAATTTTGTTGGGATCTGTAGTACTCTTGAGGTCCTCAAATCCGGAAAACACAAGGTCCACATCACCATTACTTATAAGGTATCCGGACAACCACTTCGTATCGTAGCACCCAGGTTTCAGAACGTACCACTTGAGTTCCGTCGCCGAAAGATCCAGGGTAACCCACTGGGCGATGGAAGCGGAAACCTTCACGGTGACACAAGGATCAAGGTTGCAGTAAAAGTGATAGGGGGTCGTAATTTCTGCCCATGCACCTTTTGGGTAGATGCACTGGGCGCCTGGAATATTCACGTTCACTGTATTCGTCGAATCATCCGGGGTTAAACTGAGAAGTTCTGCAAGCCTTGCCTGCTCCTCAGGAGTCAGTTCATTCGGAATCTCTTCCTCCGCCCACACCATGCCCCCCACAAGGAGGCATACCGCAATGCCCAGAACAACAAACCACTTCATGTGCTTTCCTCCCTCCAGAAAGATTGGCTTTCCTTCATGACCCTGCACGTCTCACCTTCCCTCCTTCCCACCTCCTTCCCACAACGCACCTCTATTATCGAAAGGAGGAAAAAGGGGGAAATCGACCGGTGGTCTCAGAAAGCAATGCTCTGGTCTCAAAAAGAGGAAGGAATCAGTAGGATGAGAGTCCTATGGTAGAAAAAGCGAGGGGGCGAGCACCTGGCTTTTCCGCACTGAACACCTGTACCGTAACTTCCCAGGCCCCAGGAACCCACCAGGTATCCACCACGTACTCCCGAATTCCCTGGGGAAGGAGAAGCAGGGGATTCCCCTCTGGGAACGCAAGGCGCCTGAGGATTTTCCCCTCCCTGGATCGTACAAGAAGCTCTCCCCGGACGCGCACATGCGTATCCCCTTCATTCCGCAGAACGATAAAGAGTTTCCCCTCCTTCTCCCCTGCATCGAGGGCAACACGCTGTTTTTGCGGGGCACGCGGGACAAGGAAGAGGAGCACTCCCGTCCTGACCCCAAGGACGTATCCCTTCGGATTCTGGGGTACAGCCTCAAAAACAACCACACCGTATCGTCCGCCCTGGATTTCCCGGAGAAACCGAACCTGGACGGGGACCACTTTGCGTTTCTGGGGTTCTAAGGAGAACAGAGCCTCCTTGGGAAGCGTCACGCAAGGGGCAAGGGAAAAGGGGGTACCTCCTTCAGGAAGGAGCACCACATTCCCCTCTGGAGAGAGGGAAACATCAGCAAGGAAGCACCGTACCGCAACTCCTTCGTCTCCCGTGTTTGTAACCTCAATCGTCAGGGTTCGGCGGATCCCAGGAGAAACAACAAGTTCAAGGAAAGGTGGTGTAACGTCGAGGGAAATGCCCCCTGAAGCGCTTCCTGAAAGCACAAAAAGGACAAGGCAAACCTCAAGGACGATAGAGGACTTCCACGAAAATACGGCCTTCATAGGTTCCCGCCCTGTCCTCAGGGGTGACATCAAGCTGCAGAGCACACAGCGTGGTGTACGTGACACCTCCTCTTGAAGTCTCAAAGAGGAGGAGTTTTTCTCCCTTCGCAAAGCGCAGGAACTTCTCCGGTTCCTTTCCCTGCTCAAAAGTGGCAATGGAAAGGCGTTCAGGAGGAAGGGCTTGCTTTTCCCCATTACCCTGGAGCGGTACCGCTTCAAAGAAGACCTGCAAGGGGGTATTGGTCGCCACCGAAAGGAGCAGAGGATTCTTTGCCCGATACGTCCCCGGCCCCCGGTCGCAATCGAAAACCACCACTGGTTCTCTACCCACAAGGGGTTTCCCCGCATCGTCCGCAAGACTCACGCTTACGTGAACATAGGGCTTGATGATAGCTTCAACCCTAATGGTTGGGCCCTGGAGAACTTCCCAGGCGGTTTCCCCAAAGACGGGAAGAGGCACGAGAAAGCACAGAAGGGGAAAGAAAAGCCAGATACAGTATCGCACAACACCACCTCCACGAGGGAAATATAAAGGAGAGCGGGGGACCAACCATCGACCCCAGGACCCAATCAAGGAACGAAAAAGTCCTATTGATCTTCCTCGATGAATCCCTCTTTCAAGGCAAAAATGATGAGTTTGACCCGGTTTTCAATGTTGAGTTTCGTCAGGATATTGGTAATATGGTTCTTCACCGTTTTCTCGGCGATGAAAAGCTCTTCCGCAATGGCGGCGTTACTTTTCCCTTCTACAATGGCTCGAAGAACTTCCCGCTCCCGGGG
>JBDIWL010000024.1:0-11257 GCA_039638315.1 Candidatus Caldatribacterium thermophilum
CATTGCTGAAATCGAGCGCAAGATGGACAACCATCTCCTGTCCCTCATCCGCCAGTACCGCTTGGAAACGTTTGGCCCAGAACCGGTCTTTGGTTTCCTCTTTGCCAAGTCTATAGACATGAAGAATCTGCGCATTCTCCTTGAGGGTAAGTATTTCGGTCTCGAGGCAGATGTCCTTCGAAAGAAGTTACGGGAGTGCTACTATGAGTAAGGTCCTTTTTGCTTTCGTTGGTGGGGAAGAGAAAGCCCTCTGTTTTCGGGGTATGGGGTTTGATGTCTTTCCGGCTCGTACGGAAGCGGAACTCACCCCATTTCTCCCCATACTCCGGAAGAACCAGTACGCTATTATCTTCACAGAATGGCGTTTTTACGAGGCAATTAAGGCTCATTTTGAGGATCTCCGTGGGGAGGCATTGCCAGTGATTTGCGCTATCCCAACAAGCGCCCATGAAGTGGGTAAGGGTGGGAACATTATGCGTAAACTCGTGGAGATGGCCATCGGAAGTAGTATCCTGATTCAGGGAGAGGAAGAGATGCAATGAGGGATGTTGGAAAAGGGACTATCCTAAGCGTGAACGGCCCGGTTGTCGTGGCTTCGGATCTTAAAGGCGCCAAAATGTACGATATGGTTAAGGTTGGAGAAAAAAGACTTGTTGGAGAGATTATCGGCATTCACGGTGATAAGGTCACAATCCAGGTCTACGAGGAAACCGCTGGTCTTCGTCCTGGAGAGCCCGTTGAATCCACCTACGAACCCTTGAGCGTTGAACTGGGTCCCGGGCTTATCGGAAGGATTTTCGACGGGACACAAAGACCCCTTGAGCTCATTAGAGAGCAGGCTGGAGATTTCATAGCAAGAGGCGTGGAAATTCCGGCTCTTGACCGGTCAAAAAAGTGGGATTTCCAGCCAGCTGTTGCACCAGGGGATGCTGTTGAACCAGGGGATGTACTGGGAACAGTACAAGAGTCAAAAACTATTGTGCATAAAATTATGGTTCCTCCTGGAGTCTCAGGAAGGGTGAAGGAAATCCGAAGCGGTTCGTTCACTGTAGAGGAAGTTATTGCAATTCTTGAAAGTGATGGTCGAGAGATTCCGCTCACCCTTATGCAGCGGTGGCCAGTTCGCACTCCCCGTCCTTATCGTCGCAAACTCGGGCTCGATGAGCCGCTTCTTACAGGGCAGCGAGTCATTGACACCTTTTTCCCTATTGCCAAAGGGGGTACAGCTTGTATTCCTGGTCCTTTTGGTAGTGGAAAAACCGTTGTGCAGCACCAGCTTGCTAAATGGTCAGACGCGGATGTTATTGTTTTCATAGGTTGTGGAGAACGGGGAAACGAAATGACCGACGTCCTTATGGAGTTTCCCGAACTCATTGATCCATACACTGGGGAACCGCTCATGCAGCGGACAGTCCTTATCGCAAATACCTCGAACATGCCGGTTGCTGCCCGGGAAGCCTCGGTGTACACAGGAATCACCATTGCCGAATATTTCCGAGATATGGGGTACAAAGTCGCCCTTATGGCTGACTCTACGTCCCGATGGGCAGAAGCGATGAGAGAAATTTCTGGTCGTCTTGAGGAAATGCCTGGGGATGAGGGTTTTCCAGCATACCTTGGGAGCCGTATTGCAAGCTTCTACGAGCGGGCTGGGAAAGTAGAGTGCCTTGGGAAAGATGGGCGTGTTGGATCCCTTTCGGTCATTGGGGCTGTCTCACCTCCAGGGGGTGACCTTTCTGAACCGGTAACCCAGAATACCTTGCGGGTTGTGCAGGTCTTCTGGGGACTTGAGGACCGCTTGGCGTATAAACGCCACTTCCCAGCCATAAACTGGCTCATCAGTTACTCACTGTATTTGAAACACCTTGAGGAGTACTGGAGGCAAAATGTTGCTCCAGACTTCTCGGAAAACCGGGCTCTGGCAATGCGCATTCTCCAGCAAGAAGCTGAACTTGAGGAAGTTGTACGCCTTGTGGGTGTAGAGTCCCTCTCCTTCCGGGAACGGTTCATCCTTGAGGTGGCCCGTTCCATTCGAGAAGACTTTCTCCAGCAAAATGCTTTCCACGAAGTGGATACCTTCACTTCCCTTCGAAAGCAGTACCTGATGCTTCGAGTTATTCTTACCTATTATCGGGAAGGCATGAAAGCTCTGGAACAGGGCCTTTCATTGCGGGACATCCTGAGCATACCATCAAGAGAACGAATTGGAAGGATGAAGTACGTCCCGGAATCTGAACTTGAGCGCATTGAGAAGCTTGAGATGGATATCAAGGAGGAGCTGGGTGCAAAACTCAGAGGCGAGGTTGAGAGCAATGTATAAGGAGTTCACCACTATTTCTGAAGTGGCAGGACCGTTGCTTACGGTGGAGCAGGTGGAAGATGCACGGTACATGGAGATAGTCGAAATCGAGCTCAGCGATGGGACGAGACGACGTGGCCAGGTTCTCATGACCAGCCGGGGTAAGGCTTTGGTTCAGGTATTTGAAGGAACTGAGGGCATCGGTGTTGGGCAGAGCAAAGTGCGTTTCCTGGGAAGGGTTATGGAGCTCCCTGTTTCTCCTGACATACTGGGCCGGATTTTCAATGGTTCTGGAATGCCGATTGATGGTGGCCCAGAAATCGTCCCAGACGCGCGTCTTGATATTAACGGAAACCCCATTAACCCGGTCGCCCGAGACTACCCCACGGACTTCATACAGACGGGCATTTCAGCCATAGACGGCCTGAATACCCTTGTGCGGGGGCAAAAGCTTCCCATCTTCTCCGGTTCTGGTCTTCCCCATGCTCGTCTTGCTGCACAGATCGCTCGGCAGGCAAAGGTCTTAAGCGGCGAAGAGAAGTTTGCTGTTGTTTTTGGAGCACTGGGAATTACCTTCGAAGAGGCGAGTTACTTTATCTCTGAACTTCGAAACACAGGGGCTATAGAACGTTCGGTGCTCTTCATCAACCTCGCTAACGATCCTGCCGTAGAGCGCATCATTACCCCCCGTATGGCACTTACCGCAGCAGAGTTTCTGGCTTTTGAGATGGATATGCATGTTCTTGTTATTCTCACGGATATGACGAACTACTGCGAAGCGTTGCGGGAAGTCTCTGCGGCTCGGCGGGAGGTTCCGGGACGGCGAGGATATCCTGGATACCTCTACACTGACCTTGCCACGATGTACGAGCGAGCAGGACGCATTCGGGGAAAGAAGGGTTCGATAACGCAAATTCCTATCCTTACCATGCCTGAGGACGATAAGACCCATCCTATTCCTGACCTTACAGGATACATTACCGAGGGACAGATTATCTTGAGCCGTCAGCTGCACCGCAAGGGTATCTACCCTCCTATCGATGTATTGCCGTCTCTTTCTCGTCTGCGGGACAAGGGGATTGGTTTGGGGAAAACACGAGAGGACCATGCCGATGTGGCAAACCAGCTCTTTGCAGCGTACGCTCGAGGACGGGAAGCAGCGGAACTTGCCACCATTCTCGGGGAAGCTTCACTCACAGAACTCGATCGCCTCTACATGAAATTTGCCGATCGTTTCGAGGAGCGGTTTGTACAACAAGGAGAGTACGAAAACCGGAGCATTGAGGAAACCCTTGAAATTGGTTGGGACCTCCTGAGGATGCTTCCAAGAGAGGAGCTCAAGCGTATCCGTGATGAGTACCTCGAGAGGTTTTACAAGAAGAGACACGAGGAGAGTTGAGGTTCCCTATGCGGCTTAATGTTAACCCCAATCGTATGGAGCTCATGAAATTACGGAACCGTTTGGCTATAGCCAGACGGGGCCATAAGCTCCTCAAAGATAAGCTTGATGCTCTCGTACAGGATTTCGTTCGGGTTGTCCGGGAGAACGCGAACCTGCGTCGGGAAATCGAGAAAGAAATCGTGAAGGCATTTGAGGCACAGAATGTCGCTTCTCTCATGCTTTCTGAAGAAGACAAGGACCTTGTAACTCTTGTATCCCAACAGAGACTTCTCCTTGAGGTTCGCACCCGGTACCTTACCGGGGTCAAGGTTCCACACTTTGAGGTACAGGTCGAGGGAGACCCCTATTCCTATGGAGTTATCCACACCCCTGCGGAACTCGACGCAGCGTTCCGGTCATTCTCCCGAGTGCTCCCCCTTATGATTCGTTTAGCGGAAGCCGAAAAAACAATAGAGCTCCTCGCCGTAGAGATTGAAAAAACGCGTCGCCGCGTGAATGCCTTAGAGTATGTTCTTATCCCGAATCTTGAAGAAACCATTAAGTACATCCAGCTGAAGCTTGAGGAACTCGCCCGTTCCGCTATCACAGGCATTATGCGGATCAAGGGGTCGATGCGGTAAATTGCGAGTGGTGCTTCTCTCGGACATCCATGGGAACTTTGATGCCCTGGAGGCAGTCGCACAAAGCATCTGTGATGGTGATGTTGTTATTGTCCTTGGGGATGTTGTGGGGTACGGAGCTGAGCCTGATCGTTGCATTCAATGGGTTCGTGAGAGGAAAGCGTACTGCCTTTTGGGAAATCACGAGGCGTGTCTCCTTGGCATGCTACCAATTTCTTGGTTCAATCCTAAAGCAGCGGAAGCCATTCTCTGGACAAAGAAAACCATAAGCCCTCTGCACCTTTCCTTCCTTACGAATCTCCCTTCTTCCCTTGAGGCTTATGGATGCCTTTTTGTCCATGGAAGCCCCCGCTCTCCGATTGATGAATACATTACCAATCCCTGGCAGGCTCGGGAAATCTTCGAAGAAGGAAACTTTACGGTCTGTTTCTTTGGTCATACCCATGTGGCTGAGGGATACGTATGGGATGGAGGAAAGACACACCATGTATCCTTTTTCGAAGGTGGAGAAATTACCCTCAAAGAAGGTTCCCGATACCTCATCAACTGTGGGAGCGTAGGTCAGCCAAGGGATGGTAATCCAAAGGCAAGCTTCGGGATTCTCTATCCTGAAGAGCACCGGCTCGAAGTTCGGCGGGTGGAGTACAATGTCCAGGCTGCAGCTCGAAAAATTCTCCTTGCAGGTCTTCCGAAAGTTCTGGCGTATCGGCTTGAAGTCGGAGAATAGAAGTGGTACTTTAGCTAAAAGTAAAGGAAAGGGGGATTTACCATGAAGAGGTTTTTGGCTGTTCTCCTTGTCTGCGTCACTCTCTTTCTTGGAGGTGCAGTTTTTGCTGCAGAAGAGGTTATCCGCATTGGTGCTAATCTTGAAATGACCGGTGCTGTTGCAGCATACGGCCAGATGATCTGGGAGGGAATCAACCTCATTCGGGAAATTGTGGGAGACACAGCTCTTGGAAAGAAAGTAGAGCTCGTTCTTGTGGACAACAAAAGCGATAAGGTTGAAGCAGCAAACGCTACCACGAGGTTGATTGACAAGGAGAACGTTGTGGCAATTATTGGTCCTGCTATCAGTGGAAGCATGCTTGCAGCTGGTCCAATCTGCGAGGAAAAGCAGATTCCGATTATTTCTGCTACTGCTACCAATCCCCTCGTAACTCAAGGGAGAAAGTTCGTCTTTCGGGCGTGTTTCCTCGATCCGTACCAGGCAGCAGCTGCTGCGCAGTTTGCAAGGGAGGATCTGAAAGCGGAAACAGCAGCTATCCTCTCAGACATTGCTCAGGATTACTGCGTGGCTCTCGGAAACTTCTTTAAAGAGGAGTTTGAGAAACGTGGTGGAAAAGTTGTCGTTGTGCAGCATTGCAAAACTGGAGACCAGGACTTCTCAGCCCAGCTCACCACCATTATCAACGCCAACCCCGATCTCCTCTATGTACCGAACTACTACACAGAAATCGCCCTCATCTGTCGTCAGGCTCGGGACTTAGGGTACGAGGGTATTATCCTTTCTGCCGACGGCGCAGATGCTCCTGAGCTCTTTAGCGTTGGCGGAGACGCTGTTGAAGGCCTCTACCACACTGCTATATGGGACGCCACGAAGGGCCTGAACGAGGTTGGGCAGAAGTATATCGACCTCTACAAAGAAAAGTATGGAAAGGATCCCAATATGTTTGGAGCTTTGGGAGCCGACGCCTACCTTATCCTTATAAATGCTATTGAACGCGCTGGTTCGCTTGATCCGGTGAAAATTCGAGAGGCCATTGAGGATACGGAGAACCTCGACGTTGTTACCGGGAAGGTTACCATTGAAAATGGTGACGCCATCAAACCTGTGGTAGTCCGGAAAGTCGAAGGTGGGAAATTCGTCTTTGTGAAGACCGTGACGGTGGAGTGAGGTTTTAGAGGCCAGGGTAGACCCTGGCCTCTCTTTGTCCTTGACTATGGGTTGGAATGCGTTTTTTCAGCAGCTTATGAATGGTGTGTCCGTAGGGAGTTTATATGCCCTGCTTGCTATTGGATACACCCTTGTTTATGGTATCCTGGGGCTTATCAACTTTGCCCACAGCGATGTCTTCATGCTTGGAACGTACTTCGCCTTCTTCATGATTGCTGTCTTCTTGCTTCCCTGGTGGCTTTCGGTTCTCATTGGTGTGGCTCTGTGCGCTTTTGTGGGGATGAGCATTGAGCGAGTGGCGTACCGACCTCTTCGAAACGCCCCCCGAATTTCGGCTCTCATTACTGCGGTAGGAGTATCCTTCTTCATTGAGAATCTTGGTCTTGTGACGGTCGGAGCCCGTCCGAAGGGTTTCCCACGTCCAGACCTCATGAAAAACGTGTACACCATCCTTGGAGCCCGGATTCAGGGAGTAACGTTCTGGGTTCCTATTATCAGTATCCTTATTCTCCTTGCCCTTTTTTACATCGTGTACCGCACAAAAGTCGGCATGGCAATGCGAGCAGTTTCTCGCGATATGGAGACAACACGCCTTATGGGGGTCGACGTGGATCGGATTATCCTCTATACCTTCGCTTTAGGATCAGCTCTTGCGGGAATTGGTGGAATACTCTGGGCATGCAAGTACCCCCAGATTAACCCTCTCATGGGCATTTTCCCCGGCTGGAAGGCTTTTACTGCTGCGGTTGTGGGAGGTATTGGAAACGTTGTAGGAGCTATGCTTGGGGGATTCATCATAGGCCTTGCGGAAATCCTTATTGTAGCTTTTTTTCCGGGGCTTACAGGGTATCGTGATGCCTTTGTTTTTACGATTCTCATCATCTTTCTCCTTGTGAGACCCGGTGGTCTCATGGGTGAAGCTATCAGGGAAAAGGTGTAGCAATGAAGAGGAACTTGGTTGCGACTTTTACGCTCTTTGCCCTTATCATGGTTGGTACCTTTATGGCGCAGAGGTACCTGAATGCGTATCTCATCCGCATCCTGAATACTGCCTGCATTTACGTTGTTGCAGCAGTGGCATATAACCTTGTCAACGGTGTTACAGGTCAGTTTTCCCTTGGTCCCAACGCCTTTATGGCCATTGGAGGGTATACCGTTGCTCTCCTCATGCTCCCGCTTGCCCAGAAAAAAGAAGTCTACTTCCTCCAGCCCCTTATCTGGCCCTTAAATGCTTTCTCTTTTCCGCCCTCGCTTTTCATCGTGGCGCTCTTTCTTGGAGGATTACTTGCTGCGTTCTTTGCTCTCCTCATTGGAATCCCCACACTCCGCTTGCGAGGGGATTACCTGGCCATTGCGACTTTTGGATTTGGGGAAATTGTGGTTGTTCTTGCAAATAACCTCATACCGGTAACCAACGGTGCCCTTGGAATTAAAGGAATCCCTGAGTACACGAATCTCTGGTGGACGACAAACTGGGCTTTCTGGACAGTGTTTGTTATTAAGAATCTTGTGAATTCAAGTTTTGGACGGGCGTTGAAGGCGATTCGGGAAAACGAGATTGCCGCTGAGGCCATGGGGGTTAACCTTTTCCGCCACAAGCTCCTTGCTTTTGTCATCAGTGGGTTTTTTGCTGGAGTGGCAGGAGGACTCTTCGTTACCCTCATTAGCACCGTTTCGCCGACCCTCTTTACCTTCAGCATGACCTTTAATCTCCTCATCATTATTGTCCTTGGAGGGCTTGGGAGCATCACTGGATCTACGGTTACCGCGATTCTCTTTGCCTTCCTCCAGGAACTCCTTCGAGAGGTTGAAGCTCCACACACCATCGGCTCTTGGACTTTTCCTGGTATCCCGGGCATGCGTATGGTGGTCTTTTCGGTGATTCTTGTGATTCTTATGATCTTTTACCGCCGGGGGCTTTTTGGACAGCGGGAAATTTCCCTCGAAGATATACTCGCTCTCCTTCGAGGAGGGAGGAAAGCCCATGTCTGAGCGGAGAGAAATCCTCCGGCTCGATCGGGTAACGATAGCTTTTGGTGGGCTCATAGCCGTCAACGACTTCTCCTTAACCCTCTGGGAGGGAGACCTCGTAGGCCTTATTGGGCCAAATGGAGCAGGAAAGACGACGGTTTTCAATATCATAAGCGGTCAGTATTCTCCAACCCGCGGACAAGTCTTCTTCTGCGGGAAAAACATAACTGGGCTCTCCCCTGATCGCATTACTGCCCTTGGTGTTGCCCGAACTTTTCAAAACATTCGGCTTTTTGGGCGCATGACGGTACTCGAAAATGTCCTTGTTTCCTTCCACGTTCGTTTTCCCCACTCGTTCCTGGCCACCATGTTTTCCCTTCCCTCGACCTGGCATACTGAGGAAAGGCTCAGGAGAGAAGCTTACAAACTCCTTGAGGCGGTGGGTCTTCTCGATGTGGCTCACGAAGAAGCCCAGGCTCTCCCATACGGAGAACAGCGGCGTCTTGAGATAGCTCGGGCATTAGCCACGAAACCGAAATTGCTCCTTCTTGATGAGCCAGCAGCGGGAATGAACCCTCAAGAGACTATCGAACTCATGCGTTTCATTCAGCGTATTCGTGGAGATTTCAATCTGACCATTCTTCTCATTGAACACGATATGAGAGTGGTTATGGGAATCTGTGAACGAATAGCTGTCATGGACTTTGGTTTAAAGATTGCTGAGGGAACACCGGAGGAAATTCAGAAGGACCCACGGGTTATTGAAGCATATCTGGGGGCGCAGAGTGCATGAGCGATCCTGTTCTCCACGTTGAAGACCTCCACGTTTTCTATGGGGGCATTCATGCCCTGAAGGGGATTACTCTGTCTGTGCCTCAGGGGGCAATCGTGGCACTTATAGGGGCAAATGGAGCAGGGAAGAGTACCACGTTGCGGACTATTTCTGGCCTTGTACGGGCAAAAAGGGGGAAGATTTTCTTCGGAGGCGAGGATATTACCGAGGATCCACCACATCGAATCGTGGAGAAAGGAATTGCTATGGTCCCTGAAGGACGGCGGATTTTTCCTAATCTGACGGTTATGGAAAATCTCCTTCTTGGGGCTTACACTCGTCGCGACCACCACGGACTAAGAAGAGACCTTGACTGGGTTTTTGCCCTCTTTCCCCGACTCAAGGAACGGACCTGGCAGAAGGGAGGGACTTTGAGTGGGGGAGAGCAGCAGATGCTTGCTGTGGCAAGGGCCTTAATGTCGCGACCACGGCTTCTCATGATGGATGAGCCATCCCTTGGTCTTGCTCCTCTCCTCGTTCGGGAGATTTTTGAGATTATCCAGGAACTTTGCAAAAGCGGGGTTACTATTCTCCTCATTGAGCAGAACGCTAAAGCAGCCCTGGAGATTGCCCATTATGCTTACGTTCTTGAAACTGGCCGCATCGTGCTTGAAGGGGAAGGGAAAAAGCTTCTTGAGGACGAACGGGTACGTAAAGCGTATCTTGGGGAAGAGTAGGGAGGTGGAGCGATGGAGGTTCGTGGGGAGTACCGCGACAAAGGTATGCAGGCTGTATATGACACACCTTTTCCAGAGCGGGTTTCTCGATGGCCATGGATTCTCGACAAGAGAATTCGCCGCCGGTACCTTACCAGGGATGAAGAAGCATTGTACCTTGCACAGCTTGTATGCCTTAAATGTGGAAAAGCCTGTAACGGAACCTGCGACGAGAGTTAAGACTCAGCTCTTTTGAGTTTTTCTAAAACCTCCCGGAGGGGAAGGCCTGTCCTCCGGGCTATTTTTTTGCACTCTTCGTATTCAGGAAGCACAAGAGTTTTTCCACCCTTGCGCACTTCCTTTCCTCGAATGGCTCCCCAGGGTGTGGAAAGGGTAACCTCTCTCCGGGGGAGCACCCACTTCACTACCTCATGCTCCCGAATGCCAAGAGTGGTTGTCTCCTCAAAAATAATTGTGCGGAGACGGGGGGCGAGGGAGAGCGGAGCAAGAACGGAAAGCGCAAACGCGGGACGTTGCTTCTTCATATAAATAGGGGTCACAAAGACGTCCAGGGCACCTGCTTCGAAAAGCCGTTCAGTGAGGTACTCAACGATTTGAGGAGACATATCATCTATGTTCGTTTCAAGGAGCACATTACGCTCCTGGTACGCCTCTTCTTCCCGCTCCCCCAGGATAGCCCGAAGAACGTTGGGTATGCTGAGATCCTGCAATCCTGCTCCGTATCCGATTTTTTGAACTATCATGGGCGGGCAAGGACCAAAGGCATTTGTGAGGTGCGCTATAAGGGCGGCTCCTGTTGGGGTGGTGAGCTCACCCTCCACAAGCCCGGTATATACAGGAATACCTTGGAGGAGTTCAAGGGTCACCGGCGCAGGAACAGGAAGAAGGCCATGGCTGGTGTGAACAAATCCCCTACCCGTTGGAATTGGAGAAGAGTAAATCTCTTGGACCCCGAGAAGCTCAAGAGCATACAGGACACCTACGACATCGACAAGCGTGTCTCCGCCCCCAATTTCGTGGAAGTGAACTTCCTTAGGGTGACATCCGTGAACCTTCCCCTCAGCTTCTGCGATAGCCTGAAGGATAGTTTGTGCCTTGCTCTGCAAGGTCTTCGGAAGTGAACTCCTTTCGAGGAAATCGTGCATTTCTTTCGCACTTCGAGCATGGGGTGGATGAGGTTCAGTAACCAGGACCTGTGTAGCACTGATGCCCTTCTTGTACACTTTGCAGACGGTAACATCAAAGGGGAGGGGGAGAAATTCCTTAAGCTGCGCCACAAAAGCATCTATTTCTATAGTTCCCAGGTCCAGAAGAGCACCCAGGAACATGTCCCCGCTTATGCCTGAAAAACAATCAAGGTAGAGTACCCGCACTGCCTTTCCCCCTTTCAGCAAGCTGGTTGACGAGGTGGGCAAAAAACCCTGCACCGAATCCGTTATCAATGTTCACAACCGCCATACCAGGGGCACAACTTGCAAGCATCGCAAGGAGTGGGGCAAGCCCAGAAAAATGTGCTCCGTAACCAACGCTTGTTGGTACAGCAATGACCGGAATCTCTACAA
>JBDIWL010000025.1:0-11179 GCA_039638315.1 Candidatus Caldatribacterium thermophilum
TGGGTTCTCCCGGTATTGATACCGCTTACGTAAGCACTCTCGATATTACTTCCCACGGCGTAGATGTACCGACCAGTCCGGGTCTTGCTCACGATATACCAGAGGAGACACGCCCCAACGATGAGGAGAAGGGCCGGCGGAACGTACGTAGCAAAGACTTTGAGCGCTTCCGGAATTCCCTCAACAGCACGCAGATTGTAGAATACCCTAAACCAGGGCACGCTTTCCCCACCAGGTGTAGGACGCAGGAAAAGCGCGATACCAAGCCAAGCGTAAGACGTGGCAAAAGTCACAATGACTGGGGGTATGCGCAAGTATCCAATTCCTAAGCCATTAACTACGCCTGTTCCCAGAGCTGCAAGAAAAGTCAAAAGAAGAGCGTATATTCCACTAATCGGATCGTTCTGCTTCATCACAGTGGTGAGAATACAGGTAAAGAGCGATAATGCCGCTCCCGAGGAAAGATCGATACCTCCAGAGATAATAACAACTGCCTGCCCCATGGCAAGAAGAATAAGAGGGGCAAAGGAGTTGATGGTGCGCACGATGGATTTAACCTCAAAAAAGTTCTTCTGCAAAAAAGCAGTGATACCCAGGAGAACAAAGAGCATTATAAGGCCTGAGGCCTCAGGGTAGAGGAAGAAGTTCTTCAAGGTAACCGGCAAAGAAGTGACACGCTTTTGTAGTGTCTCCATAAACATCCCTCGCTTCAGCGTGCTCGGACGGATGCAGCCGTAATGGTCTCCTCAGTAATATCTGTTCCTGAAAGTGTGGCTACAATACGACCTTCGTACATAATGAGAACCCGGTCCGCGTAATGCGCCAGCTCCTCGTTATCACTTGCGTAAAGGAGAACGCCAACGCCCCGCTCCCGTGCCAAGCGCTTTATGTACTCGTAAAGGTCCCTCTTGGCACCTATGTCAACTCCTTTTGCAGGGTCTGCGAGGAGGAAAACTTGGACATCGAAGGAGAGCCACTTTCCAACAACGACCTTTTGTTGATTACCTCCCGAAAGGGCATTAACTGGGACATCGAGATCAGGAAGCTTGATGGAGAGGAGCTGCACGATACTTGTGCACTCTTCCCGGTATTTCCTTTCGGGAATAAAAGCAGGGTGTCGGGGCAAGCCAAGTCTTGGAAAAACCAGGTTACTATACACTGAATGTTCGAGAAATAACCCCTCTTGCTGCCGGTCTCCAGGTACAAGGAGAATACCGTTTTGGATAGCATCTTGGGGGCAGCGTACAAGAACTTTTCGGTTAGCCATCACTACCTCACACTGAACCTTAGGATGGTTCCCAGCTAAAGCGTAAAGGAGTTCACTTTGGCCTTGTCCAGCAAGACCTCCAATACCGAGAATCTCTCCCCGTTTCAATGCAAAAGAAAGGCCGTCCTGCAAAGATTTTGTCCTGCTTCGGACGTATACCTGGAGGAGGGTTTCAGAGGGAGCCTCTTTTTGAGGGGATTTTTCCTGTCGGGTCGCCTTCTCCTGCGCTTCTCCAGTGATGTAGCTCACAATCTTTTCCGGGTCCTTAGCTTCCTTATCAAAATCAATATATGCCACTGTAGCACCGTTTCGAAAGATTGTCACATCGTCACAAATCTCCATAACCTCCCACAAACGATGCGAGGTAAAGACGATAGCCACACCACTCTGAGCGAGCTCTCGTACGTAAGCAAAGAGATTGCGTACTTGTGCCTGTTCGAGAGCCGCTGTGGGCTCATCAAGAATGAGGAGCTTTGGATTCTCTGCAATAGCCTTAGCAATTTCAACAATTTGCTTTTCTCCAGGGCTCAGTTCGTATACCCTTCGATTAATGTCGAGGTCGGGCAAAAGCCGTTGTAGAATGCGCCGTGATACTTCCTTTGCCTGCCGATCGTCAAGGAAAATTCCCCGACTCCTTTCTATCCCCAGAACAACGTTCTGCCATACAGTAAGGTCAGGGACGAGACTCAGATTCTGAAACACGAGGGCAATTCCATCTCTTCGTGCTTCCTTCGGACTCCGGTAATGCACTTGTTTCCCCCTATACCATATCTCACCCCCATCAGGTCGGTACACACCAGCAATAATTTTGGACATCGTGCTCTTTCCTGAGCCATTGGCACCAAGAAGCCCTGTAACCCTTCCTTCGTAACAGCGCAGATTCCCATCAGAGAGAGCCACAACGCCACCGAAATACTTCTGAATTCCCTTTGCCTCGAGTATGACCAAAGCCTTCCGCCCCTTTTCGTTACTGCGAGCGCTGAAGAAAAGCCCCAGCGCTCGCAGTAACATTCCTCAAGATTACTCAAAGAGTTCTGCCACTGCTTCCTCCGACATAATCTCCGTGAGGAGGTAGTCGTCAGGCTTATCTTTGAGAAGCTCCCACGCTTCGTCAAAGTTCTCGTCAGTAATGAACATACTCACCTTGTAGAAGAAAGTGTTATCCTGAAGAACACCAGGCTTGAACTGCTTGCCATTGTAGAGCTGTAAAGCAATGCGGAAAGCAGTCCCTCCGATACCCGGTGGGTTTGGTTGTGTGCAAGCCTTGAAATCGGCACCGGCTTCACGAAGTTTTTTCCACTCTTTAAAGAAGGCCGTCCCTGGATCTCCAAACATGACCTTTGGAAGCTTCCCAGCATCAAGAAAAGCCGAGAGAACACCATAGGCCATACCATCTTGGGTTATGACACCGTCAATCTGCTGGCCCGAGGCAATAATCTGTGCCGCCACCTCTTTGGCTTTTGTCTGATCCCAGTACCCGCTTGTGTCCGCAATGAGCTTAATATCTGGATACTGCTTTAAAACCTCGTAGACAGCTCGTCGACGATCGTTATCCGCAGGATGCCCTTCGAGACCATAGATCTGGATGACGTTACCTTTCTGGAGTGTAGAACAAATCCACTCCACATTTTTCTTCATCCATGTATAATGGTCAAGGGTCACATTAATAACGTTTGGAGCGGTTACGGTAGCATCGAAGGCCACAACGAGAATCCCTGCCTCTTGTGCTTCCTCAATGACGGCATTCAAAGCAGTGGGGGAATTCGGGTTCACCAGGATGATATCGACACCCTGAGCAATGAAATCACGGAGAATATTTGCCTGTTCTGTTGCATCACCATTTACAACATTGTTGACAATTTTAAAGTCCGCGATTTTTCCTGCTGCTTTGTACTCGTTGCCAACCTCCTCAAGACCGTTAATCATGATGGTTCGCCACGAAGTTCCGGAAGAACCAGTGGATATCCCCACAACTGGAAGTTTCTTCTGCGCCCAAACAGGGTACACAAAAAGAGCAAGAATAGCACAGAAAAGACTCAGAAAAGCTACGCCCCTAATGAGGCTTCGTCTTTTGGCCATGATTCGCTAACCTCCTTCTCGTTTTTCAGACTTGAGTAGATGCTAAGAATCCCTTTCCTCCTCTTTCTCACCCCCCAAAGCAACGACCACGAGAGAATCTACCTTACATTATAACAACATTTTAATATGAGTTCAAGGATCCTGCCCAAAGTACAAAAAATGCCCTGTACCGTGGGGTACAGGGCATTTTTTGTACGCCCTACTCCTTCTTTTTCGCGGTCGATGCCCAAATGCCCACAATACCCAGTATTATTTTAAGAAGAGCGTGCCACACAGGCTCAGTTCCAAGGTTCAACCCCGGAATAAGTCCGAGAATACCCATGACGAGGAGAAGCCAACTGTAAATGAGGAGCAGGATTCTGATCATGAAATCTCCCTCCTTTAGAAGCGGTTTTTTTCATTATACCACAGCCTCTTCAACCACCTTCAAATATTGGTTTTTCCTCTCCAAAGTGCCATTCTTCTGGGCTTTTAAGATACTCGAAAGTGTTAAAGAGGAGATTATAGTGGCGATACTCTTCGGAGGCCAAAAAATCCAGAAAATCTTGTACGTCCTTTTCCTGAACTTCTCTCTTTTTCTCAGCGTAGAACTTATGCGCCTTGGACTCAAGGTCCATGGCGGCCCTCAGAATATCGAGTTCCTCGCTCGTTGGAGGGATAAGCTCTTCAGCATGCTTTTGTGCCTCCGTAAAGACATTCTCAAAGTACTCCTGCGTCGATTTACGAATCCCTCCCCAGCTTTCGAAAATAAACTGCTCACCCCTTCGGATACGCTCATAACCCTGCTGTATCCGCTCAATATGGATGAGTTCTTCATCAGCCAGGCGCTTCAACACCTCCTTGCTCAGCGTATTAGCTACCCTTGAAATGCTGTCAAGGTAGAAGTTCCGTCCATCCTCTTCCAGCTTAAGAGCAAATTCAAAAATGGTTTCAAGTGTCAACAGCATTTCCTCCTTTCCGCTTTGGCTTTTTCTCTTCCAACCACTCTTGAGCTTGTTTTATTCGCGGCTGACTGATAGAATAGTTTCAAAAAAACAAGAGGAGGAAGGAATGCACGAGCTCCCTCTCAAGTGCAGGCACTGTAAAACTCTTATTGGTCCTGAAGACCTAACCGAAGTAGGCATTTACAAAATTCCGGCATATCGTGGCTTGGCTTACATTCGCTACATCTGCCCATACTGTCGAGAGTTCGGCGAAGTAACTTTCCACCTTGAAAAAATCGAGGACGTAGCCAAAATTCTCAGAAAAGGGAAACGGGAATCTCCCCGTGGCCAAATCACTATTGATGAAGTTATCGAGTTCCATAGAGAACTCGAAAAGCTGAAGAATGCCGATTTCTTAAAGGATGCCTGAGGTTGCCATGGTACGGACAAAAGAGGAACAGAAAAAGGTTTTTCAGGAACTTCTCACCCCAGAGCTTCCGGCGCTTTTCCGAACAGCTCTCCGCATGACGCGGAATCGGGAAGACGCTGAGGATCTCGTACAGGAAGCGGTGACCAAAGCATTTGCAGCCTTTGAACGATTCGAAGAAGGAACAAACTTCCGGGCCTGGATTTTTAAGATTCTCACCAATACCTTTATTAACAACTACTATCGCCTTCGGGACCGACAGAAAGTTCCCTCTCTCGATGAAATGGAGGAAGAAACCTCCTTCCAACCCTCCCTTGAGGGGGTAACTCCTGAAGAGGTACTCATCAATACCCTGACCAGGGAAGACATCTTGCGCGCTATTGAGTCGCTCCCCCTTGAGTTTCGTGCCGTAGTTGTTCTTACCCTTGTTGAGGGATTCTCGTACAAAGAGACAGCGGAAATCCTTGACATTCCCATAGGCACAGTCATGTCCCGTCTCCATCGCGGGCGAAAACTTCTTCAGAAGCTTCTTTGGGAATACTCCACCCGAAAAACCCCCCTTGAGAAGGAGAATGAGAAAGGATGGACTGCAAAGACCTTGTAGAGAAACTCTACTTCTATCTTGATGGAGAAGTTCTCACCGAGGAAGAGCGAAGGGCCATAGAAGAACATTTAGAGCTTTGCCGAAAGTGCTGTGAACGATACGAGTTCGAACGTTTGCTCTGGGAGATGGTGCGCTCCAATGGGCGTAACGACAGTATTCCAGAGACGCTCATTAGCCGAATCGCGAGCGTTATAGCGCAGTTTTGAGGGTGATGCTATGCAGAATATCGAGCGCCTCACCAAAGCCCTTGTCGAGAGTTACCGAAAAACCCACCGCATTACCTGCGGTGAGGAGCGAGAATTTCCATCCCGGGAGAACATCATTCGAATAACCGAAGAACTTCGAGCGCTTCTCTTTCCTGGATACCTTGGAAATACCCGTCTCTGCTCGACCAACGTAGAGTACATTGTGGGGTGCAAACTCAGCAGGCTCTTCGTAGAGTTACGTCAGGAAATCGAAAAAGCCCTTCGCAGTGACCCCAAAACTCTTGAGGAAAGCACCTTACCCCCTGAAGAACGGGCACAGCAAGAAACTGAACGCTTTTTTGAGAAACTCCCCTACATCCGGGAAATGCTCGATGAGGATGTCCAAGCTGCCTTCGACGGGGATCCTGCAGCAAAAAGCATTGAAGAGGTCATTCTCAGTTACCCCTGTGTTATTGCCATCTCTATTTATCGCATGGCACACGAACTTTTTGTCCAGGGTATCCCCCTTATCCCACGAATGATGACGGAGTACGCTCATAGTATTACTGGCATCGACATCCATCCCGGTGCAAAAATTGGTCGCAGCTTCTTCATCGACCATGGAACAGGAGTCGTCATTGGTGAGACCTGTGAAATAGGGGACAACGTGAAGATTTACCAGGGTGTCACTCTGGGTGCTCTCTCCTTCCCGAAGGACGAACGCGGGAAAATCATCCGGGGCAAGAAGCGTCATCCCACTATTGAGGATAATGTAACAATTTATGCCGGGGCAACGATCCTTGGTGGTGAAACAGTTATCGGTAGTGGAAGCGTTATCGGAGGAAACGTGTGGCTCACGCACTCCATTCCCCCAAATACCAAAGTCGTCATTGAAGAACCCCGTCTTAGAATCCTTGAAAACCGGTCCAGATGAGTTTCCCTATACATCTTGCGTTTTTCGCCTTGTGGGCAGGAAGTAAAGCTTTTTCGTCTCCACTCTACTCAAATAGCATAGGTGTCATCTGGTTGTGCATTTTTCTCTTTACTGCGTTTCGCTTTGCACGCTTTTCCTGGCAGAGAAAGGCTCCCTTTCTCAAGGGCTTAGGCTACGGCCTTGTTGCTGCGTTTCATTTTCCCGTATTCTTTTGGAAACTCCAGCTCCAACTCGAGCTGACACCTGAAGAAAAAAACCAAATCCTCCTTCAATCCCAAAAGGTCACCGGTGTTTCTCGACCAAGTGCACTCCTTTGCCCCTTTTGCCGGGTGGAGATTCCAGGAATTCTCACCATACTTCCAAATGGAGCCTTAGGGGTACAAAGAAGGCCTGTCATATGCCCTCGCTGCGAAACTCGCCTTGACTGTTGCCGCTTTTGTGCTTTTTTCGAACCACGGCAGGGTTTCTTTGGGGAGGAGGTCAGTTCTGGACGGTGTAGCCTTATCAAGAAGCAGCAGAACATAGAAGACATATGCAATCCTTCTGTAGCGCGAAGACTCAAAGAGATGGGATGGCACACCCTGTATGCTGGGCTTGCCATCCCTGACTCCTTTGCGCCACCAGAAGAGTGTCGGACCTTTCAGTTCGATGAACGAAAGACCCTTTCAGAAGGCCTTCCCTGGATGGGGAAGGAAAGAGTGCTGCTTTTACGCCTCGAGGGGGAGGTTTACTCCCAACCCTCTTCAAGCTCTCGCTCCGGTTGAGCAGCAGAAGATGCGAAGTCGAAACCCAGGAGATTGCTCATTTCGTTATTGATTTCCTGAAGAAGGGAAACGAGGCGATCTTGAGCCTGGAAGTAAGCAAGAATCACTGGATGCGAGAGCGCTTCCTGGCGCGCCCGCTCAATACCAGCAAAATCTTCATCCACAAGGTCTCTCTGAAGGGCGATGCGGCTCAGCGACCTCTGCTCCTCTTCAAGACGCTCAAGAAGCTGCAGTGCTTCTGTATCCCTCGAAAGCATGGTACGGGTACTCTCAAAGTCTTGAAAAGGTTGGGTGGAAATGATTTGCTCCACAAGGGAACGAATGGCATCCTTCAAAGGTTGAGAGAGAACAACGCTCACGTGGCACCTCCAACGTCTTTTCTCCTATTATACGGTGCACCCGTAAAAATTTCTATCCTCTTTCCTCCTTCTTCGAAAAAAGCTTGGCCTCGTTTACAATTATAAAAGAGCACATAAAGGAGGTGTATGCATGGCAAAGGTTGGAGTGATCACCTTTTCGGATGGACGCCCCCACGTGCACAGGGAACTCCTCTCTATGAATCTCGCCTTCCAAGAAAAGCTCGTACAACGTCTCCGAGAGGCGGGACACGAAGTCGTTGTACCACCTGAGCCTCCCTGGAACAACGAGACCGCTGTACAAGCTGGAAAAATACTCCAGCGGGAAGATGTAGACTGTACTATTTTCAATTACGCCATCTGGTCCTGGCCGCACTTCACAGTACTTGCTGCCCAGTTTGCCCCTCGACCATATCTCTGCCTCTCCAATATTAACCCTGGATATCCAGGGCTTGTGGGAATGCTGGCAAGCTCTGGGGCTCTCGCAAACATCGGGATACCCTACATTCGGGTATCTGGAGATGTTGCCGACGAAAAGGTTTTTCGAAAAATCCAAACCTTTATTAAGGCTGCATCTTGCGTGAAATCTCTTCGAGGAGAGACCTTCGGATGCTTCGGTGGGCGTCCCATGGGAATGTACACAGCAACTGTTGGAGCAGACACTTGGGCAAAGGTCTTTGGTATCGACGTCGAACACATCGATCAGTGGGAAATCGTCCGCCGCGCTGAAGCTGTACCCAAAGAAAAGGTCGAGAACGCATTCAAGTGGTGTGAGGCAAACGTCGGGAAAATTCTCTATGATGGGAAACAACTTACTCCCGAAATACTGAAACGCCAAATTGCCTCGTACTACGCTGTGAAGTCTCTCTGCGAAGAAATGCATCTTGATTTCTGCGGCATCAAGGGCCAACCTGAGCTTACCAACTACTTCTGCACCATGGACATTGCTGAGGCATTCCTCAATGACCCATACGACTTCGACGGCCCAAAAGAGCCTATAGTGTGCGCAACCGAAGCTGACATGGATGCGGCCATCACTATGGAAATCCTTAAGAAACTCGCTGGCACACCTGTGCTCTTTGCTGATGTTCGTCACTGGCACGAAGACTATGAAATACTCGATCTTTGCAACTCGGGACAACACGCTACATACTTTGCTGGAGGAAGCTTTGACTACCGAGATAATCTCCCCAAGGTTACCTTTTATCCCGAAGGCTTTTACTTTCCTGCGGGGGGAGCTGCAGTGCATCACCTCGCCCATCCCGGAAAGGTAACGCTGGCACGACTCGGACGCAGAAACGGTGAGTACTGGATGGCCATCTTACGGGGAGAGTTCGTGCAGTTTGACGAGAAAACCAATGAGGCAATTATGCAACGAACGCAAATTGAGTGGCCTCATGCCTTCTGCCGCATTGAAGCTCCCATCGAGCGTTTCATTGAGAAATTTCCTTGCAACCACATTCACGCAGTATATGGTGACTACGTTAATGAGCTCATCATGGTATGTGAAATCCTGGGCATATCGTGGGAACTCCTTTAAAAGCAAAGGGCCCCGGATTGACCGGGGCCCCAAACCCGCGCTCAGAAGCTCTTCTCTGCCTCATTAAGGTTGTCCTTCGTAATCACCTTGGGTTCAATGTAAACCACTGGTTTCTCCGGTTGCACACCCTCCCTGAGGTACTTCACAAGGATTTCAAAGGCTGTTGATGCTTGCTTACCTGGGAACTGTTCAATAGTCGCGTCGAGAATACCCTCCTCGATGAGCTTCAAGGCCTCCGGCAAAGCATCAAATCCGACCGTTATGACTTCCTTAACGTCAAATTTTCCGCTGGCGTCAAGAGCTTGAATTGCTCCAAGAATCATTTCATCATTTGCACCGAATACAGCGTCAATCTGTGGCGTGCTCATAATAAAGTCCTCCATAACCTTCATACCATCTTCGCGACGGAAATTCGCTGTCTGCGATTTGACAACAATATTGGGGTACTGCTTTATAACCTCGTTAAAGCCTGCACTTCGATCAATAGCAGGACCAGCACCAGGGGTTCCAGTGAGCTCTATAACAACACCCTTGGGCTCACCATATTTCTCTGTGAGCTTCTCAACAATGAACCTTGCTGCTTTCCTTCCGCCTTCAACATTATCCGCTCCCACGTGGCAAAGAACCTGGACAGGGGCTCCTTCCTTAATCCTTCGGTCTACAGTAACAACGGGGATATTTGCCTTGTTCAGGGCCTCAATTGCCGGGATAACCGCTTCAACCTCAATAGGAACAAGGAGTACCCCATGCACTCCTCGAACAATCATGTCCTCAATAATAGAAATCTGCTTCGAGACATTGTTCTCCGCTTCAAGGGAGATAACTTCAATGCCTCCAAGCTGTGCTGCCTTGTCTTTGACTGCTTGCTCGAGGAAAGCAAACCAGGCAAAGGAAAGACTTGGGAACGACAACCCGATGGTAAGGTCTTTTCCAAGCACCAGCGACCCAAACACCGAAAGGACAAGGAATACACTAACCATCAACACTGTGACGATCCTTCGCATCTCCACGAACCTCCCTCCAAAGAAGTTTGTAAACCGAAAATCGCCAAAGGCAAGAGGGTTTCCGGCTTTTCTCTCTTTCACCCCCTCTCACGCCATTCGAAACCGACGCTTGAGTCTGTCAAGAAGCACAGCAAAGATAACAATAATGCCCTTCACAATCATTTGCCAGTATGGTTGAACCCCAAGAAGGTTCAAACCATTGGAGACGACACCAATAAGAAGCGCTCCAACCAGTGTTCCGTAAACGCCTCCTTCTCCCCCCATAAGACTTGTTCCGCCAATCACCACCGAGGCAATAACATCAAGCTCGTATCCCTGCCCTGCCACGAGTTCTCCTGAATTCAATCGGGAGGTCAGGATAAGACCACTCAGCCCGGAGAGAAAACCAAGGAGCGTGAAAGCACTGATTTTATATCGCTCAACCATGATACCCGAAAGGAGTGCTGCCTCCTCGTTCCCTCCGATAGCGTAGATATACCGGCCAAAAACCGTTCTCTTCAGAACAACTCCGGCGATAATCACGCTTCCCAAAAAGAGAATCACGGGAAACGGTATAGGACCAACCATTCCCGCACCAATGAACCGAAATGCTGGACTCATCCCTGAAATGGGTTTCCCTTGAGCTACAAGAAGTGTGGCACCCCTAAAGATACTCATCATCCCAAGGGTTACAATGAACGGATGAAGCTTTCCTTTCGTTGATATAAAACCGTTGAGAAAGCCTATACCTCCGCCAATAAGAAGTGGCACAACAATACTCAAGAACAGACTTCCGCCCCACTTGACCTGGAATCCTGCGGCAATAATTCCCGTGAAGGCCACGATAGAGCCAACCGAGAGGTCAATCCCCCCAAGGAGTATGACAAAGGTCATGCCGACAGCAATGACACCAATAATAGACACCTGGCGAATAACATTGAGAATATTGATAGGGTGGAAAAATACAGGAGTCAGCGCTCCGAACATCACAAAAACGACAATAAAGGCAAGGAGAATGCCAACTTTATCCCAGAAAACAAAGAATTTCTGAAAAACTTGGGTGGTTCTTTCTTCAGCCAACGTTGGCATATTCCTCTCTCCTCCCAAGGGCGAGTCG
>JBDIWL010000026.1:0-11170 GCA_039638315.1 Candidatus Caldatribacterium thermophilum
TCCTTGGATTCCTTCTCCGTTTCCTTCTGCAAGCCCTCCTTGGTCTTTCCCGTCTCCTCAAGGAATCTGTTCCCCATTGGGTTTGCAACTTTCAAAGCGGTCGTTCCTTGCTCTGGGGTTTGATTGTATGGGGAGTAGTGGTGCTTGTACTCTCTGGTCTTTTCACACGAAAACGGCTTTTCTTTCTTCTTCCTGTTCTCCTCATCGCTGGAGGTTTGCTTCTCGGGAGTTTCCTCTTTCCAGGGGTGAGCTTTCTTGTTTTCGATGTTGGTCAGGGCCTTGCCTGTGGCTTTTTTGTGGGAAGGGAAGGTATTTTCATCGACACAGGTGGCACCATCCGTGGGTATGGCAACGTCGGGGAGAGTATTCTCCTCCCTTTCTTGCGGTTTCGGGGAATCACAGAAGTTCGGGGGATTTTCCTCACCCATGACCATATGGATCATGCTGGGGGTGTTCCCGCCTTAAAGAAGGCTTTCCCAGAGGTGCCGGTTTTTACACCCCGTGATTTTTCCTCTTTTGAGCGCTTGCCGGTTCTCCCAGACGTGTTTCTTGAGGTTCTCCCTGTGTTTGACCAGGATGGGAAAGCCTTGCTGTTCCGACTCTCTACCCCCTGTGGTCGTATACTTATTTGCGGGGATGCTGAAGAAGCTTGTGGTGAACTTGTTCACCGCAATCCTTCGTTTCTGGAGGCAGACATTCTTGTGCTTCCCCATCATGGGAGTTACCACGACGCCCTGGAATCTCTTATCCAGGCTTCCCACTGCCGCGTGGCTATCATCTCGGCTGGGGAGAACCCTTACGGACACCCCGATCCTCGCACCCTTTCTCTTCTTGAGCAACTGCGGGTTCCCTACTTTGTGACGTTGCGCGATGGAGCAGTGGAATGCTATTCTGCTTTCGGATGGAGGAGGCTGCGGACCTTTGGAAAAGCGGCGATTTGAGGAATGGTTGCAAGAAGAACCTTTTGGGAATTTCTTTCTCTGCGAGTGCCGGATTTCCCGGGTCTACTTTCAGGAAATGTATATTCCCAAAATTCGAGAGAAACTCAATGCCTCGGAGGTCTCCTGGATTAGACAAGAGAGCGAGTGGAGCAGGGAACGGCAAGAGCTCCTATTTCCCTCTCTCTTCCGGAGAAGAAAGGTGATTTTCCTTGAGGACCTTGAGAAGGAGAAGGTTTTCCAGATTGCACGAGAAGCTCCCCAGTATCCTGAGGTTTTTTTCTTTTTCCTCCCTTCTCCTGAGGTTCTGAAAGAACCCTTTTGGCAGAAGTTTCCCTGGATTGTGGTGGAGGAGAGTCGGGAGGTTTTTCTGCGTTTCTTGCAGGGGGAGGAAGCACGTCTTGGTCTTTTTCTTGAGAATGACGCAAAGGAAACTCTTTTTCGTTTTGTTTCGGAGTACGAATTGCAAAGGGGAGATGTTGTGGATTTTCTCGAGAAGTTCAGGGGGGAGCAGGTTACAAAGGAAGAGGTCGAGGCTTTCTTTATCCAGAGCGAGAGGGTTCTCCTTTTCCGGTTTCTTGACGCCTTGGGCGAAAAAGACGCATCGTCGGCTCTCCGGTACGCTTACCGTCTCATAGAGTACCAGTTTCCTCTTTCCCTTCTTGTGGTGCACCTTGCCCGTCGTTTCCGACTTTTTGCACAGTTCTGCGAAGGCAAGGGGGTGAAAAAGGACCTCTGGCAGGGGAAGGAAATCAATCCTTTCGAGGCACAGAAAATTGAGAAGATGCAAAAACACTTTCGCCTATCCGACGTCCCGAGGATTTTTGCAATCCTCAGAACGGCGGATAGACTCTTGAAAACCCAGAGTATAGATCCTTACCTCTGGTGTACGCTTCTTGTTTCTGGGATTACGCAGCTTGAGAGAGTACCCGGTTGAGCTTTTGGGCGAGTCGCGATTTGATACGAGCAGCCTTATTCTTGTGGAATACGCCCTTGCTCACTGCCATGTCAACACGCTTGTATACTTCACTGAGAAACGTTTGAGCCTCTTCGACCTTGCCACTCTCAAGGAGCTTCAAGAACTTCTTGATGTATGTTTTGGTTGCTGACTTTACAGCCTTGTTCCGCAGCCTCCGCTTCTCGCTCTTCCGGAGGTTTTTAAGTGCTGATTTCGTGTTTGGCATTATTCCACCCCTTGTCCCAGAAGTAAAGCAATGCCAATTGTAGCACGGTGGGATTTGGTTTGCAACTGCGCTGGGCATAGGTTAAGATACAAGCGAAGGAGGGGAGAAAAAGCATGAAATTCGTTTCCTTTCTCCTTGGCGTGCTTTTCATAGCCCTTTTGGGATGCTCCCTTCAAAAGGAGGCTCCCTACACGATTCCGTGCGGGGATCTCCCACAGTGGGTTGGTCAGAGGGTTGTGGTAACAGGATGCTTGCGATTTGCCTGTCCGAGTTTCGGGGGTTTCCATTTCCCAGAAGACTGCGAGCCTTACCTCAGGGATGAAAGTGGCGTTGCCCACCTTGTGTTTACTGGGGAGACAGTACCCCTTCGGGAAGCTCTCAACGCGTATTACGAGGAGAGTTTCACAAGGTGCGTGTTCCTTTCTGTTCAGGGAAAAGTGGAAAGGACAGGTTGCGAGGCTCCTTCGTGTGTGCCCTGGATTTTTCTCGTGGTGGAGCACTTCCTCTTCCCCGAAGAGGATTGAAAAAATCTTCCCCGAGTCGTTGACATATTGGGGGAAAGGTATATAATAACCACCGAAAACTAAGGGGGTGGAATGGGAGCTCCAGAAATGAGCGTTCTCCTTGTATCCCATGCAGGGAATTGCTCCTTCCCTGATGGGAGTGCCCCCCTCGTGTGATTTGGAGAAAGAAAGGGGGAGCACCAGTGTATGTTGAGTTGAAGATTGGTGTTCCTTCTGTCTTTGGGAAGTGAATAGCACAATGGTCACAACGCGACGTCGCGTTGTGACCATTGTTTTTGCTCAGATGAGCAGATTTTTCATTTCAGGCCTGAAGGGAGGGATGGGCGATGGAGAAAGCCACTCTCGAGATAGGAATGCACCTGATTCTTGATGGCTACAGCCAGGACCCAGAAGTCATTGGTGATGTGAATCGTATCCGGAGGTTTCTTGATGAGTTTCCCCAGTACATGGGTATGACCAAAGTAACCCCACCATATGTTTTCCGGTACCAGGGGACCACAGCAGAAGAGAGCGGCATCTCGGGTATTGTCATCATCGCTGAGAGCCATATTAGTATTCACACCTTCCCTGCGAAACGGTACGTGAGCGTCGATATCTTTTCCTGCAAGCCTTTCAACGTCGATGAGGCGGTACAGGGGCTTGTAGAATACTTTAAGCTTACAGAGTTCCGCCGCCAGGTTTTCGACCGCGGCATAGAGTATCCCAAGGATCTCTTTTCCAGCGTGCCTCTTGTGCTTGAAGAGCGGCTGGAAATGCTCGAGAAAATGGTGCACACTTGACTCACGAGCTTCGGGTAAAGGGCGAGTGGAGAGAACAGAAAAAGCCACTCGCCCTTATTTTTTTGCCCTTTCCTGCCTCTCCTGGCACTCAACGCACAGGGAGGTATAGGGGATTGCCCGGAGGCGCTCAAGGGGGATTTTCCGGCGACAGATTTCGCAGGTATCGTACGTTCCTGCTGCAATCCTTCGAAGAGCCTTCTCAACCATCTCCAGGGTTTCGGCAAGCTGTTTCCGAGAGGAAACCTCAAGCTCCATGGATAGCGTGGTATTTCCAAGGTCGGCCTCGTCGAGCACTTCCTGGGAAACCTCATCGACCCTTCGCGCCAGGGCTCGGACAATCTTGTCCCGAAGTTTCAGGAGTTCTTCTTGAAATCCTCTTTTTTCCGTCTCATTCACACCAGTCACTTCCTGAGTATATTTTAAACCAACGGGGAGTATTGTAAAATTACGGTGCGTGGGGAGAGTTATGAAACGGAATATCATTGGGATGCTTCCCTTGGATCTTGTTCCCTGGCTTGAAGAGAGAGGAGAGCCAGCATACCGGGCAAGGCAAATCCTTCGCTGGGTGTACGAGAAGAGAGCTGCGTCGTTTCAGGAGATGAGCGATATACCCCTGAAGTTGAGGGAAGAGCTTGCCGCTTCTTTTGTTCTTGGTGTGACGCGATGTGTAGAGACTTGTGTCTCCTTGGATGGATCTCGGAAGTTTTTGCTTGCTTTTCCTTCCTCCGATACGGTAGAGGTTGTGGCCATTCCCCAGCGGTCCTGGTATACGGTTTGTCTCTCCACACAGGTAGGATGTCCAGTGCGCTGTCCTTTCTGTGCCACGGGTAAGGCAGGGTTTCGACGCTCTCTCACCGCAGAGGAAATCGTTGAGGAAGCCTGGATGGTGGAAAGAATTGAGGGTCAGCGTATTACTCACCTTGTATTTATGGGTATGGGGGAACCACTCCTGAACTACGAGGCGTTGCACAGAGCGCTTCAGGTTTTCAATAGCCCCGAGGGTTTTGGTATTGGATCCCGCCGCATTACGGTTTCGACCGTCGGTATTCCTGAGAAGATTGTGCAGCTTGGTCGGGACTGGCCGGAAGTGAACTTGGCTCTCTCGCTTCATGCTCCAACGGACGAGTTGCGGAACTTCCTTGTTCCACTCAACCGAGTGTATCCGATTCGATCACTCTTTGCAGCACTTCGGGAGTACCTTCGCTCTACTCGCCGGCGGGTAACCATTGAGTACACCCTGTGGCAAGATGTGAACGATACGCGAGAACACGCGCTGCAGCTTGCCAAGCTCCTTCGGGGCCTTCTGGTGCACGTGAACCTGATTCCTGGAAATAAGGTGCGGGGAACACCCTTTGTGCCTTCGTCGCAGAAGCGCCTTGAGGTGTTTGCGGCGCTTTTGAGGGAACAGGGAATACCTGTTACTCTGAGGAAATCCCGGGGGCACGATATCCAAGCTGCTTGCGGGGAGCTGTACCGTATTCATGGCCTGAGGGGAGAGGTGGACGATGATCATTGTTCTGCGGAGTGGTGCCACACAGCAGGAAATTGACGAGGTTGTGCGGCGGCTGAAGCGCCTGGGATTTGGAGTGCACATTTCCCAGGGCGTGGAGCGAACAATAATCGGAGCCATAGGGGATGAGCGGGGGGTTAATCTCGAGGAAAAGATTGGAGTCCTTCCTTTTGTCGAACGGGTCATTCCCATATTGACACCGTATAAGCTCACAAGCCGCGAGTTTCGGGAAACAGACACTATAGTTCGGGTTGGAGACGTCGAGATTGGCCCTGGAAGGTTCGTCGTTATGGCTGGTCCGTGTGCCATTGAATCCGAGGCCCAGATTATTGAAACGGCACGTCGAGTTAAGGAAGCCGGAGCAAAAATTCTCCGTGGGGGAGCTTTTAAGCCACGGACATCTCCATACAGCTTTCAGGGACTTGGGGAGGAAGGGCTTCGTCTCCTTGCCAAAGCTCGTGAAGAGACTGGTCTTCCTTTTGTGACTGAGGCGCTGGGTATTGAAGAGCTTCCCCTGGTTGCAGAGTACGCTGACATGATTCAAATTGGGGCACGAAACATGCAGAATTTTCGACTCCTTGAAGCAGTGGGGCGTCTTCGAAAACCGGTGCTTCTGAAACGTGGGATGATGAACACTGTCGATGAACTCCTCATGTCGGCTGAGTACATTCTCGCGCAAGGAAATTACCAAGTTGTTCTCTGCGAGCGGGGTATCCGCACCTTCGAACCCTCAACCCGGAACACCCTCGACCTGAGCTGCGTTCCCCTTGTCAAGAAGAAGAGTCACCTCCCCATCATTGTTGACCCAAGCCATGGTACGGGTCGAAGTGACCTTGTTGCACCTATGAGTCTTGCTGCTTTAGCATGTGGTGCTGATGGTCTTATCGTTGAGGTGCATCCCAATCCTATTGAGGCCCTTTCCGATGGTCCGCAATCGCTCACTCCAGACCAGTTTGCAGCCCTCATGAAGGAACTCCGGAGACTTGCAGTTATTGTGGGGAGGGAAGTGTAAATTGGAAGGCTTTACGATTGGCATCGTGGGCCTTGGTCTTGTGGGAGGATCCCTGGGGTTGGATCTTGCCCTTTGGGGGAAGAAGCGGTGCATTATTGGATACGATATTTCCCAGGAGGTTGCCTGGAAGGCAAAAGCGAAGGGTGCCATAGATTGTGTCGGGAGAAGCATTCAGGAAGTGGCGGAGGCATCGGACCTCTTCTTCATTGCTACTCCTGTCCGGGAGATTCCCCAGGTTTTCCAGGCTGCTTGGCCTTTCTTACCTGAGGGTGCGCGGGTTCTCGATACGGGGAGCTCAAAAGAGTGGATTTTCGAAGCGGTACGCCCGGGAAATCGCCATATAGAATACATTGGATTCCATCCGATGGCCGGAGCTGAAAAGGGTGGTATTGAGCGAGCACAGGCAGGGCTTTTCCGAAACACGCCTATACTTGTCGTTCCGACTGCGATTCGGAAAGAAACAGAAGAGCTTCTCCTTGAACTTGGTGAGGTCATCGGGGGCAGGGTTTTTTTTTAACCCCTGCGGAGCACGATGTCGTCTGTGCTTTGGTGAGCCACCTTCCCCATGTGCTGGCTAACGTGTTCCTGCAAACTGTCGTGATGGAGCGAGAGGATGTGGCACGTTTCGGAGGACCCTCGTTTCGGGATATGACGCGAATTGCCGGTTCCTCCCCGAGGATATGGGGCGATATTTTCCTTACCAACCGGAGACTTTCTGCAACCCTTCGGGCATTTATGAAGAACCTCGAGCGTTTTCTTCGCCTTCTTGAAAGTGGTGGGGAAGAGGAAATGTACCATTTCCTTGAAGAGGTAGCGCGTCTTAAGGAGCAGCTGCACCGTGATTGAATTCCGTACGGCTGGGGAATCTCATGGAAAGGGTATTCTTGTCCTTGTGAGTGGGTTCCCCGCAGGAGTACATATTGACCTTGCGTTCATTGAGAGGGAGCTCGCTCGTCGGAGAAAAGGATTTGGGGTGAGCCCCCGTATGCATTTTGAAGAAGATAGAGTAGAGGTACTCGGGGGGCTTCGGTGGGGCACAACTCTTGGGAGTCCTCTCGCTTTCTGGGTGCAGAATACCGAGTACGAGAAGTGGCGACCTCTTATGGATCCAACAGGGGAGAGACCAGAGGATTACGAAGAGGTCACCATCCCTCGGCCGGGACATGCGGATCTTGGAGGTCTTGTAAAGTACCACTTCAGGGATATTCGAAACGTTATTGAGCGCGCCAGTGCTCGGGAAACGGTAGGACGGTGCGTTGCCGGGGCAGTGGCGAAGCTCTTTCTTGCCGCTTTTGGGGTTCAGGTTGGTGGGTTTGTGGAGAGTATCGGTGGGGTTCAGGTTTCCTTTGAGGGGATGTCCTGGGAAGAAGCCTTTGCGAGGGCCTTGTCGTCACCCCTTGCTGCCCTGAATCACGAGGAGGAAATGGAGGCGCGCATTGCTCAGGCTATAGCCGAGGGTGATACTCTCGGGGGAACTTTTGTCGTGGCAGCGGTTGGAGTTGTGCCAGGCATCGGGAGCTATGTTGAGGTACATCGACGCCTCGATAGCCGTCTCGCCTTTTACCTTATGGGTATTCCTGGAATAAAAGGTGTGGAGATTGGAGACGGTTTCCGTGGAGCAGCGCTTCCCGGGAGTGCAGTGCATGACGCAATCTCCTACGACGCAGGGCGATCTCCCTTTCCTTTCTTTCGAAAGACGAACCGAAGTGGTGGTATTGAGGGTGGAGTTTCTACTGGGGAAGTGATATGGGTACGATGCGCTATGAAGCCTATTCCGACCCTTCGACGGGGTCTTCCTTCAGTTGATATAGCCTCAAAAAAGGAAGTTGTTGCTCGGTACGAGCGTTCCGATGTGTGTGCCGTTCCTCGAGCCCTTGTGGTTGGGGAAGCGATGCTTGCTTGGGTTCTTGCCGATGCGTACCTGGAGAAGTTTGGTGGTGACACGCTTGAGGAAACTCTGGGGAGTTTCCGGGCTTACTGCTCGTACCTTGAGAGTTTCCGGCTGTGAAAAGGGTGTTGGTGATGCGAATACCACTGAGTCGACCAATGATTGGTGAAGAAGAGAAAGAAGCGGTTTTGAAGGTCCTTGAGTCTGGGCATCTTGCTCAGGGTAGGGAAGTAGAGTGCTTTGAGAGAGAATTTGCAGCGTATGTGGGGACACGGGAGGCAATCGCCACAAGTAGTGGTACTACTGCTCTTTTTGTTGCCCTGAAGGCGCTTGGGGTACAGCCAGGGGATAAAGTGGTGACCACGCCATTCACTTTTGTGGCTACGGCAAGCGCCATTCTCCATTGCGGGGGTATTCCTGTCTTCTGCGACGTGGATTGGAGAACTGGAAACATCGACCCGGAGAGCCTGCAGAAAGTTGTTGCCAAGGATCCCCGGGTGAGGGGAGTCGTTGTCGTCCATCTCTACGGAACTCCCTGTGCTTTGAGCGAGATTCTCGCCATTGTAAGGTCGCGAAACCTCTTCCTTGTAGAGGACTGTGCTCAGGCCCATGGTGCAGAATATGAGGGGAAGAAAGTGGGGAGTTTTGGAGATGCGGGTATTTTCAGTTTCTACCCTACGAAGAACATGACCACCGGTGAGGGGGGTATGGTGGTCACGAATATCCCTGAGGTTGCTGAGCGTTGCAGGATGCTCATTAACCACGGGAGTCGCAAGCGGTACTACCATGAGATTCTTGGGTATAATTTCCGTATGACGGATATCGCTGCTGCCATTGGCAGAGTGCAACTGCGAAAGCTCGAAGAGCGAAATACAAGGCGCAGGGAGAACGCCTCGTTCTATTCGGAAAAGCTCGCTGGTCTTGAGGGAATCGAAGTTCCCTTTGTCCCCCAGGGGACACTGCCTGTCTTTCACCAGTACACGGTAAAGGTGCCTGGGAGGCGGGATGCGCTTCTTGCCTTCTTGCGAGAACGGGGGATAGGATGCGAGGTGTACTATCCTCTGCCTTTGCACAAACAGGTGTTTCTTGAACCTTATGGGTACGGTCCTTTTCCGGTTGCTGAGCGGCTGTCTCGTGAGGTATTATCGATACCGGTGCATCCGGGGCTTTCGCAAAGCGACCTTGAGGAGGTTGCTGGACTCATTTGGGAATTCCTCAGAGACAGTGGTTCTGTGGGTGATGGAGCTTGAAGGTGGTCAGGGTTGGTGTTGTTGGCGTCGGATACCTTGGTCAGCACCACGCCCGGGTGTACTCAGAGATTCCTGGCGTTGAGCTTGTTGGTGTTGTCGACATCAACAGGGAACGAGCCAGAGAAGTCGCAAAGCGGTACGCCACAACTCCCTTTTTCGATTACCGGGACCTTTTTGGGAAAGTAGATGCAGTGAGCATCGTTGTGCCTACGGTGTTGCATCGGGATATCGCTGCCCATTTCATCGAGGAAGGCATCAATATTCTCATTGAGAAACCAGTAACCACAACCCTTGAAGAGGCAAAAGAACTCATGGAAATGGCAGCAAGAAAAAATGTCATCCTTCAGGTAGGGCATATTGAGCGCTTTAATTCTGCAGTGATAGAGCTTGCCAAAATCGTTGATCGACCGATCTTTATCGAGTGTTGCCGGATGGGTCCGTATGCGAACCGGAACACCGATGTTGGAGTTGTCCTTGACCTTATGATTCACGATATCGACATAGTGATGAGCATTGTCAAAAGTAGCGTTGTCAAAGTGAGTGCTTTCGGGCGGTCCGTCTTTTCCCGTCAGGAGGATATTGCCAATGCGCAGCTTGTCTTTCAGAATGGGTGCATCGCAAATCTCACTGCGAGTCGGGTTACGAGGAAGAAAATTCGTCGTATGGAAATAACCCAGGCAGACTCCTTCATTTCCATTGATTACTTAGAGCAGGAACTCGCTGTGTACAAGAAGACGTCTTCACCCCTTCCACAGCTCCTCATCGAAAAACCCGTTATGCAGAAAGGAGAACCCCTGAGACTTGAGCTTGAACACTTCATTCACTGTGTGCGCAATGGCGAGAAACCCCTTGTAGGTCTTGAGGAGGGGAAGAACGCCCTCGAAGTAGCCTTGCGGATTCTTGAAGAAATTCAGAAAAATCAGGGTGACAGTGATGGCAAGGTATGATGTGATTATTGTTGGTGCTGGACCGGCGGGGATTTTTGCGGCCCTTGAACTTGCAGAACGGAGTGACCTTCGTATTCTTGTTGTGGATCGTGGCAGGAACATTGAAAAACGCGTCTGTCCTGCCAGGGAAAATAGTCGCATCTGCCAGAAATGTACTCCCTGTTCTCTCCTTTGCGGTTGGGGAGGAGCGGGGGCTTTCAGCGATGGAAAGCTCACTCTTTCCCGGGATGTGGGGGGACAGCTTACCGCGTACATCGGGGAGGCAGAGTTTGCATCTGTCCTTGAGCATGTGGACAGGACGTACCTTCGCTTTGGTGGAACAGCCCGTATCTATGGAACGGATGGAGAACGGGTAGAGGAACTCCGCAAACGCGCCGAAAAGGCCGAACTCATTCTTGTTCCCTCCCAGGTTCGTCATCTCGGCACAGATCGTTGCCGCGATATTCTTCGGAATATTTTTGATTACCTCAAGGAACGTGTGGAAATCCGAACCCTGACCGCGGTGGATGAGATTCTCGTTCGAGACCGGATTGCCCGTGGAGTGCGTCTTGAAGGGGGAGAAGAGGTTGAAAGTTCTTTCGTCGTTGTTGCTCCGGGAAGGGTCGGGGCAGATTGGTTGCGGAAAGAGTGCCTTCGACTGGGACTCCCCCTGAGGAACAATCCGGTTGACCTTGGGGTTCGGGTTGAAGTCCCTGCATCCATCATGGAAGAGTACACTAATGTTCTGTATGAGTTGAAGCTTGTGTACTACTCTCGCACCTTCGACGACCGGGTACGGACATTCTGCATGTGCCCGTACGGTGAAGTCGTTACTGAGTACAACGACGGCATTATTACCGTAAATGGTCACAGTTACGAGGGAAAGCAAACTCCAAACACGAATTTTGCCATTCTCGTGAGCACGAACTTTACAGAGCCATTCCATGAGCCTATTGCCTTTGGACGCTATGTCGCGCAGCTTGCGAATACCTTAAGTGGTGGTGTCATCATTCAGAGGCTTCGCGATTTGCAGCTCGGTCGGCGGTCCACCCCCGAGCGTATTGCCAAATCAGTTGTGCAACCAACCCTTGAAGGAGCAAGTCCCGGAGACCTGAGCTTCGTTCTCCCCTATCGCTTTCTCCAAGATATCCTTGAGATG
>JBDIWL010000027.1:0-11134 GCA_039638315.1 Candidatus Caldatribacterium thermophilum
AAAAACGACAATAAAGGCAAGGAGAATGCCAACTTTATCCCAGAAAACAAAGAATTTCTGAAAAACTTGGGTGGTTCTTTCTTCAGCCAACGTTGGCATATTCCTCTCTCCTCCCAAGGGCGAGTCGAAGAATAGCTTCTTTTGAGGCTTCCTCACGAGAGAGTTCTCCGACAATTCTTCCCTCCCGCATAACAAGGATACGGTCACTCATAGCGAGGACTTCTGGAAGCTCTGAGGATACCATAATGATGGAAGCCCCACGCTCAAGGAGGCGATTCATGAGGTGGTAAATTTCCACTTTTGCCCCAACATCAATGCCTCTTGTCGGCTCATCAAAGAGATAGATATCGCAATTCCGGGCAAACCACTTCCCAAGAACTACCTTTTGCTGGTTTCCCCCAGAAAGGTACATGACCTTCTGGTACAGCGAGGGAGTTTTAATGTTCATGTGGTGTACCATATCTTGTGCTATAGCCCTAAGCCGCCCGTCATGAATGAATCCCCGAAGGGACACAAAGGGAAGAATGGGTAAACCGAGATTGTCAAGAACCGAAAGGAGCAGCACAAGGCCATGAACTTTTCGCTCCTCTGGAAGGAGAGCAATACCATGGTTTATGGCATCAAGAGGGGAACGAATACAGACCTCTTTTCCACGAATGTATATCTTTCCTCTGTCAACCGGATCCACACCGTAAATGGCTCGAAGGAGCTCCGTCCTTCCAGAACCCACCATTCCGGCAATGCCAAGGATTTCTCCCTTTCGGAGAGAAAACGAGATGTTCTCAAGAACCCCCCGTCTTGTCAAGCCCTCCACTCGCAAAACCTCTTCGCCAACTGTATGGGAAACCCGCGGGAACTTCTCCACCACCTCGCGACCGACCATCATACGAATAAGGTCATCCATAGTTACGTCCTTCACGTCCTGTGTTGCTACGTGACGACCATCACGGAGAACCGTAACCCGGTCGCAAATCTCATAGATTTCCTCAAGACGGTGGGAAATGTAAATGACCGTAACCCCTTCATTCTTCAAAAACTTGATAATCTTAAAGAGTCCCTCAATCTCCTTTTGCGCCAGCGTAGCCGTTGGTTCATCCATGATAAGCACTCTCGCCTTGTGGGAAAGAGCCTTAGCGATCTCCACAATCTGTTTTTTAGCGACCCCCAAATTCCGGACTTTCTGGTCCACGTCAATGTCCACACCAAGGAAACGCATGAGATCTTGAGCTTCTCTTCGCATACGGTTCCAGTCGACGAAGAAGCGCTGCTTTACGAAATGGTGACCCATAAAGATATTTTCCGCAACAGTAAGGGCCGGAATAAGGTTAAATTCCTGGTAGATTGCCGCAATGCCACTTCGAAGAGCCTCATGGGGGTTAGCAAAATGCACTGGCTTACCATCAAAGAATATTTCCCCGGAAGTCTTCTGGTACACCCCAGTCACAATCTTAATGAGCGTTGACTTTCCAGCTCCATTTTCCCCCACGAGAGCGTGAACCTCTCCCCGCCGAATGGAGAAAGTCACGTTATCGAGGGCAAGGACCCCTGGAAAACGCTTGGTGAGCTTTTCAAAGTGGAGGATAGGAGTATCACTCATTCACTCCACCCGAGGCCCAAAGTGTTTCAGCATAACAAGGTTCTCTGTATCACTCTCGTTTACGATGGTGATACCAGCACGGGCAGCCTCATAGGTCACAAAGAGTTCGTCTTTGGTCATCTCCCCAAAACGGATGAGGGTTGGAGTTTCAATGTCAAGGACCCCAAACCTTCCATGCCCTTGAATGACGATAACCCCATATGGCCCTTCTTCTCTGATGGTGACACTGCGCTTGGGGAAAACAGTCAACTCCTTGGCATAGAAGTCTTCTGAACCGTAAACCACGTAGTACTCCTCATACCCCTCGGCTCTCATCTCCTCAAGGGGCCTGACGGGCTTAGGCTCAAGGTAGTGGTGAGCGAAAAAGTCCGGGTCAGTGTTGGCCTCCCAGTCAAGAAGACTCACAATGTACTCCAGGTCGTTTTTGTGCTCTGGGGGAACGTCCTTAACCACAAGATCCCAGGGGATGAATCGGTCCCAGACAATGTTCTGGAAGGGAGCAAAAACATCAGAGGCCTTCTGAGGCTCATAGGTGAGGAGGGACCCTGGAGCGTGGAGGATACCAGGAGGTACAATCCATCCTGTTCCTGGTTTCAACTTGTATGCTCGAGAAAGATAGAGAATCCCATTGTCCCCTTTATCCCACATCTCAAGGCAACGAATAACATCCTCTTTCTTTGTTCCCGGGTTCAACCCGAAGAACGTGTACGGAAAGTACCCACCGTGGTTATTGAGCTGAGGTGGGAAATAGTATCCTTCAGGCTTTCCAAGTCTTCCCACTTTCTTTGCCTTTGCATCGTCGTGGTGCACATGGTGGAAAAGAGGGTTCATGTTATCAAAGAACTTGGCAAAGACGGGCCACCCACCGTATTTCTCCATCATGGCCCTACCAAGGAGCTTATCTCCCGCGAGTTCTATGGCGTCCCGAAGGAGGAGTTTTTCAGCCCTTCCTCCATCCTCGATGTAGATGTAGCTCAAACCTTCGTCCGGCAGGGTTTCGGGACCATTGTCCGCCTGCACCGTAGAGGCGAACCACCGCTCATCAATACCACCTCGATGGACCCCAAAAGCGTAGTAGTCATCAGGGTGGAGTTTCAACCTCTTTCCAGGGATGCAGAAGGACCTGGGAACCCAGGTGGGAAAGAGACGCAAGACCCCTTGGCCCTGGTTAAGGGCGATATCAAGAAGCTGATGTGCTGTGGCCATATTATCCCCTTCTTCCTCTTTTTTACAAGAATACCGTAAAGGGAACAAAAAGTCTATTGGCAACGTTTGCCTTAAAACTATCACATATGCATTTTCCTTGTCAATACTGATTTTTCACCTTTTCCTGTGGTATAATGTCCCCAAGTTGGGAAAACGTTTCCAAAAAGGAGCCATGGCGTCTATCAAGGATGTTGCAAGGCTTGCGGGGGTTTCCGCAAGCACTGTTTCACGAGTCATTAATAAGCGAGGGAAAACGAGCAAGGAAACGGAGGAGAAGGTCTGGAAAGCCATAGAAGCTCTCCAGTACCGGCCAAATCTTCTTGCTCGGGGTCTCAGAAGTCAAAAAACAAAGCTTCTTGGTCTTCTCGTTCCGGACATTGACAGTCCATTCTTCGCAAGACTTGCAAAGTACATCGAGGAAGCTGCATACCAGAGGGGATACAATCTCATCCTCTGCAACGTTGGAGAAGACCCTAAAAAGGAGAAGGACTATCTCGAAGTCCTTATTCAAAGAAAGGTCGAGGGCATTATTTTCCCTCGAGTTTCCGACGAAAGCCTCCTTTTTAGGATCCCCCACCTCTCAAGAATCCCATATGTTATTCTCGACCGAACACTTGAAAAAGAAGAAGCCCCAACGGTGAAGCTCGATAACATTGCAGCAGGAATACTTGCTGCGACACACCTCCTCAAGCTTGGCCACAGGAAATTCGCCTGCATTACGGGACCACAGAAAATCGGCGTATCCCGGGAACGACTTGAGGGGTTTCTCACAACGCTCACCCAGGCCGGTATTCCTCCAGAAGATGTCGTTATCGTCGAAGGGGACTTTAGAATCGATGGTGGGCGGAAAGGTATGGAAAAAATACTTAGCCACCTTTCTCCCCCTTTTGCCCTCTTCTGCATGAATGATATGATGGCTTTTGGAGCCATTCAGGTAGCAAAGGAAAAAAACTGGCAAGTACCTGGGGACATTTCTGTCGTTGGGCTTGACAACAATCCTCTCTGTGAGGTTTTTTCTCCCCCTTTGACTACAGTAGCCCAGCCTTTCGACCAAATCGCAAAGTTGGGAATCACTCTTCTCTGCAAGCTCATTGAAGGGAAAAGGGTACGAAAAAGATCGATGACCGTCTCGCCATACCTTGTGATCCGCCAGTCCACTGCCCCACCAAGGGAACAGCAGACTGGCGAACAGTTCACCCGAGAATAGCTCTTAGGTCTTCCTGAGGTGTAGTAATAGGTGTAAGATTGAACTGCTCTTTCAAGATTTTGTAGACTGGTTCCTTCACAAATGCTGGCATACTTGGACCAAGACGCATATTCTTCACGCCAAGATGGAGAAGCGTCAGGAGAATAGCTACCGCCTTCTGTTCATACCAGGAAAGGACAAGGGAAAGGGGGAGGTTGTTTACGTCGGTATTCAGGGCCCCAGCAAGACCAAGTGCTATCTGAATAGCTGAGTACGCGTCGTTACATTGACCAACATCGAGAAGTCGAGGAATTCCCTCTATGTTCCCAAAGTCGAGCTTGTTGAAGCGGTATTTACCACAAGCAAGGGTAAGAATAACACAGTCTTCTGGTACCAACTGGGCAAACTGCGTATAGTAATCTCGCCCTGGTTTTGCCCCATCACACCCACCAATGAGAAAGAAATGCCGAATTTTCCCCTTTTTGACAAGATCCAGAACCTTGTCAGCAACACTAAGCACAGCATTTCTTGCGAAACCTACAAGAATTGTCCTCTCTGGTTCATCCTGCACGAATCCCTCTTCCCTAAGAGCAGCTTCTATGAGCGGGGAAAAGTCGTAGTCACGAACATGTACTACCCCAGGCCAAGCAACAAGACCACTTGTGAAGATACGGTGCTTGTAGCTCTCCTTAGGCTTCTGAAGGCAGTTCGTTGTCATGAGAATTGCCCCTGGAAAGGCGTCAAACTCTTTTTGCTGGTTTTGCCAGGCACTTCCGTAGTTTCCCACAAGATGGGGGTACTTCTTGAGACCAGGATACCCATGAGCTGGGAGCATTTCACCATGGGTATACACATTGATCCCTGTTCCCTCGGTTTGTTTGAGAAGCTCCTCGAGGTCTTTTAAGTCATGACCAGACACAACAATGGCTTTTCCCTTCACCGGAGTAATTCTCACAGGAGTTGGTACAGGGTGGCCATATGTTGTTGTATGCGCTCGATCAAGGAGTTCCATAACTTTCAAGTTGTATTCGCCCACCTTTAAAGCCACGGTAAGGAGTTCTTCAAGGGCAAAATTCTCCTGGGCAAGGAAATCTAAGGTTCCGTGGAAGAAACTGTACACGTCGTCATCCTCTACACCGAGGATCTGTGCATGATCCGCGTATGCCGCCATTCCCTTCAATCCGTAAAGGACAAGGTGCTTTGCGCCAGCAAGAGTCTCGCCAAAACGCTCAATATCTTTTTCCAAAGTTACCTCCTCTCCTTGGCGGATAAGGCCATTAAGGTCACCTGCAGGAACCCATTGCGCAGGTCCAGAAAGGTTCTCGGGAGGCACTCCTTTCCTTGCACACACTTCGAAGTAGGTGTTCTTGAGTCTCTCTTTAATCTCATATGCACGTACAAGATACGCTTGTATCCTTTCCGGATCAAAATCCACATTTGTTACCGTACTAAAGAGTGCCTCGAGAATGAAAACATCTGCCTCCCTATCTCGTATCCCAAACTCTCGAACCCTTTTGGCAAACATTGCTATACCTTGTGCAGCATACACAAGGAGATCCTGCAAAGCGGCCGTTTCGGGATCCTTACCACATACCCCGAAACTTGTGCACCCCGTACCTCTTGCTGTCTGTTCACATTGGTAACAGAACACGCTTTCTCCTCCTCTCAAATATTTTGGTACCATTATACCTAAATTGTTCCACCTGTCAAGAAACCCAGGCCTTCAAAGAGTGGAATTCTTGCCATTATGTAAAAGATAACCTTAAATCTTCGAAAGACTTTCCCTAAGAGGACGAACGTCGATGGTTTTCCGGCAAAGCTTAAAGCTAATACAGGGCTTACGATTCTTGACAACCGGGGAGAAATATCTTATTGTATTTCCTGCCCGTGCCGAAGTGGCGGAATTGGCAGACGCGCTGGAATCAGGCTCCAGTGAGCGCAAAGCTCATGCGGGTTCGACTCCCGCCTTCGGCACCATTTTTGGTTTCCTTCCCCTGCCCCCAGAAACTCCTCAGTCTGCTGCACACAAGAAGGCAGAACTCCACAGGGGTACATCTGCAAAAAGCTCAACAGAAGGGGAAAGGTCCTAAAAAAATATGGTGCGCCCGAGAGGAATTGAACCTCCAACCTTCGGCTCCGGAGGCCGACGCTCTATCCTATTGAGCTACGGGCGCACGCTCTTTTTTAGTATACCCAGGACTCTTCGTAAAGGCAAGAGCCCCACAGGGGAGACACTCCCTGTGGGGCAGAAAACTACTTGACGATTTCTTTCAGGAGCTTACCTGGACGGAAGAAGGGTACTTTGGTTTCGGGAATGTGGATTTCCTTTCCAGTTTGGGGATTCCTACCCCTACGGCCTGCTCTCTTTTTCACCCCAAAGGTACCAAAACCTACAAGCTGCACCTTCTCGCCCTTTCGAAGCGCATTCTCAATAACTTCGAGCATCTTGTCTACAACACGAGCTGTGTCCTTTTTGGTAATGCTCAAACCCTCCTTTTTCAGCTCCTCCGCAAGGGTACCCACCAAATCCTGCTTGTTCATCCTCCCCAACCTCCTTTTCCTGAGGATAAAGTTTTAAGCCGGAAGCACGATAAAACGTATCGCTGTTCTTTCCGAATCATCGATTTTAACGTCCACAAAGGCTGGGATACATACAAGATCGATACCACTTGGCGCAAGATATCCCCGTGCGATAGCAATAGCCTTTACCGCCTGGTTCACTGCACCTGCTCCCACTGCCTGCATCTCTGCTCGTCCATGTTCACGAATGACACCAGTAAGCGCTCCAGCCAGGGCCGCCGGCTTGGTACGGGACGAGATTTTTAAGAGTTCCACAAAAAGACCCCCTTGCTTGATTCGTGCTACCTCTCCTCGGGACCCTGTTCCTTCCCTCTTTGCAAGGGCGAAACCAGGCTTTCCCTCCTTTGCCAGTATTTTAGCGCATGAAGAGGAATTTTGTCACTGTCAAGAGGAAAAATCTCAAAAAATTTGCCCTTTTCCCTTGAGATGCTCTTGAGCAAGCAAGAGCACATATCGTTCATTCTCGTAGAAGAGAAAAGAGGAAGCTTCCACAAGAGGAAACCAGCGGACTTCCGCAACTTCTTCCTCTGCAGTTCGCACACCCTCTTTTTCTACTTCTGCAAGATAGAAGGTAACATGTTCTTCAAAAACGCGGTTATTCCGCTCATAGGTGTAGGAGATTTCCCCAAGTTTTGGCCCAAGTCGTGGCACGTATCCAGTCTCCTCATGAATTTCTCTAATCGCTGCTTCCTCTTCGCTTTCTCCCTCCTCAAGGTGTCCCTTAGGGAGCGTCCAGAAAGAGGAACCACGTTTGCGAATAAGGAGAACCTCAAAGGAAGCATTGACCCTGCGAACGACAACTCCACCACTTGAGCGAACAATGGCTACATCTCTCTCGTCCATAGCCGTCACCCAAGATTCCTCTTCAGAATCAGCGCACCTTGAGGAACACCAAACTCCCGCGCCACGGGAACGCATTTCGCCTTAAGAAGGAAGTAAATATTCTCCTTTCGCCCACTTAGGGTCTCAAAGTTCCCCTGCCCTTTGGAAATGATGAGATCAGCCCTCTTCCACAGTTCCTGAAGTTCGCGAGGAGCCCTGGTAATATCGATACCTGTTTCCGCCTGTCCTGTGGTCAGGAGCGTAACGAGCTCATCAAGGCCTGCTTCCTTTGCATCCTCAAGGAGGGCGTCGTTGGAAATTGGTCCTCCCTTGACGACAAAAACAATCTCCTTTCTCCCACAGGACTGGATTTCCTCAATCAGAACTCGATCAAAAACAATTTCTCCCGCATTGTCTCCAACATAGATAATGGTCTGTGCCTTTACAAGGTCTGTAAGAAAGGCTGGGAAATCGTACTTCCCCCACTGAGCGCTTGTCACCTGAGCAAGAATGTCCGCAACGTTCACATCCCTGTAGACTCCAAGGTCAATGATATTCCCAGCAATAGCTACAAGAACTGCTCGTTCAAGTCGATTATCCTCTGAAGAAGCAACAAATTCCTTAAGACGGGGGTAAAGCTCAAGAGCCATCCGATTGTAATGACGCTTGAAGCGATAGTAGATGTCTTCAACTCCTGTGATCTCCTTAACGACCTGATGGGCGAGAGTAGTCATGTAAGCTGGAGTCCATTGGGGATCGGCCTGAGCGTAAATGGCACAGACCCGTTGCGAGACCTTCCAGATACAGTCAAAATCAGCCCCTGCAATCTCTGCTGCTTCCTGAGCCTGCCGGATGTTACAGACGAAACATTCAAGCTGCGCCTTCATACCTCTACAACCTTCCCGTTACGGCTTTCAACCACTTCTTTAAAGAATTTCCGTAACTGCTGTTCGTTCCCCAGAATGTAAATGACATCACCTTTGAGGAGTACTTCATCGGCAGATGGGGAAACCCGGTACTCGTTATCCCTTTTAACGGCCAAAACAGTGATACCGTATCGATTCCGCAATTGGGCCTTCCCAAGGGATACCCCGTGAAGAACAGGGGGAAGTTTCACCTCAACGACGTTGTACCCGGGGAAGAGCTCTTCAGTCCGAATAGCATTCGGGAAAGCAAGCGTCTTTGCCACCCTCAGCGCCATATCCCTTTCCGGGAAAATGACTCGATCAGCACCAATCTTCTCGAGTATCTTCCCGTGCATCTCATTGATGGCCCGTGCGACGATAAAAGGAACCCCGAGTTCCTTTACCGCGAGGGTGGTGAGAACGCTTGACTGGATGTCATTACCAATACTCACAATAGCTACGTCAAAGTTCCTCACACCCAGAGCTTCAAGGACCCGCTCATCGGTTGTATCCGCCTGGACGACTTCGGTTATTTTCCCCGCCATCTCCTTTACAGGATCCTCGTCAATATCCACACCAAGAACCGTGAACCCCTGCTGGTACAGGGCAATGGCAATGCTGCTTCCAAAAATTCCCAACCCAAAAACGGCAAACTGTCTCATTACTCCATCAAGCCTCGCTTCTTGCCCCCTTCGTCTTTGACTCAAGACGTTTCATAAACCACTCTCGGTTCACCACAAAACGTTCGAGACGTCCCTCCCCAACCTTTTCAACCTCGTCAAAGGCTTCAGCTTCAAAGACAAGGCGATTCCGGTAAATCTCAACAAGGGTAGCCCGGGCAGTGACTTTCATGCCCTTTGGGGTTGCTGCGATGTGGGAAATGCTGATTCTTGTACCCACACTGACGTATCCTTCAGGAAGGTGATGCTTTACCGCCTCATGAGCGGCGTTATCCATAAGCGACACGAGCATCGGGGTCGCAAAAGCAGGAACCATATCGGGATCGAAACGATCAGCAGTACTTTCGTCAGTCACCACCATACTCGCTACCCCGGTTAAGCCGATACGCAGCGTGTTCGCCTTCATGGATTTTTTCTCCTCCTTTAGACGAACTCTCGTCCTGGGGTATGTTGAGGATGCGCTCAATGTCTTCTCTCCCCAGAACTTCTTTTTCCATGAGCTCTTTGGCCAGTGCATCCAGCTTTTCCCGATACCGTATAATGATATCCTTTGCCCGCTCGTATGCCCGGTCGATAAGTGCCCGAACTTCCTTGTCAATGGCGTAGGCAATTTCCTCGCTGTAATTTCGATCCTCAGCTATGTCCCGCCCAAGAAAGACCTCTTTATGCTTCCTCCCCAAGGTAAGGGGGCCAAGGAGTTCGCTCATGCCGTATTCGCAGACCATCTCCCGAGCAATTTCTGTCGCTTTCTTCAAATCGTCATGAGCTCCAGTTGTGACATCCTTAAAAACGACTTCTTCCGCTACACGCCCTCCAAGGAGAATAGAGAGTCGTGCAAGGAGCTCCTGTTTTGTAAGGAGGTAGCGGTCCTCCGTAGGTAACTGTAACGTATATCCCAAGGCAACGCCACCTCGCGGGATGATGGAAATTTTGTGCACCGGATCGCTATTGGGAAGCACCTTCGCCACAAGAGCATGTCCTGCTTCATGGTAAGCGATAATACGCTTTTCCCGTTCGCTGATAATGATGTGTTTTCGTTCCGGTCCAGCAATGACCTTGTCAATCGCTTCCTCAAAATCCTCCATCTCAATGACATCCTTCCCCTTGCGAGCAGCAAGAATAGCCGCTTCGTTCACGAGATTAGCAAGGTCCGCCCCTACAAATCCAGGAGTACGGCGAGCAAGAACTTCAAGATCCACATCCTTCCCCAGGGGTTTCCCACGAACGTGAACCCTAAGGATGGCCTCACGTCCCCGGACATCAGGCTGCGGCACAGCAATACGTCGGTCGAATCTCCCAGGACGGAGGAGTGCGGGATCTAAAATGTCCGGGCGGTTCGTGGCAGCAATGAGAATCACACCCTGGTTGGGGTCAAACCCATCCATTTCTACAAGGAGCTGGTTCAGTGTTTGCTCCCGCTCATCATGCCCTCCACCAAGCCCTGCACCCCGGTGGCGACCAACGGCATCAAGCTCATCAACGAAGACAATGCAGGGAGCATTTCTCTTCGCATTCGCGAAGAGATCTCGAACTCGCGCTGCCCCAACCCCAACAAACATCTCAACAAAATCAGAGCCACTGATGCTAAAGAAAGGAACCCCTGCCTCTCCTGCTATAGCTTTCGCAAGAAGGGTCTTGCCCGTTCCAGGAGGACCATAAAGGAGCACCCCCCTCGGTATACGAGCGCCAATTTTCTGGAACTTACGAGGATTTTTAAGAAAGTCAACAACTTCCTTCAGCTCTTCCTTTACCTCATCAATCCCAGCAACATCGTCAAAAGTCACTTTGACCTTTTCAGGGTCCACCATTTTTGCCCTGCTTTTCACAAACGAGGTTACTTTACTCCCACCCTGGATCTGCTGGAGGAGGAAAATCCATACCACAATAAGGAGGAGAGTAGGAAAAAGGGAACTCAAGATTCGTGTCCACCAGGATGGTTCAACCGGCGGACGAGCCTCGATCTCCACATTCTGGCTTCGGAGAATACGAATGAGCTCAGGGTCCTCAGGGGCATACGTGGTAAAACGAGTTCCATCGTACATCTGTCCACTGATGCTCCGGTCAGTAATGACAACTCGGCGAACCGCTCCACGCTGTACGGCGTCGAGAAACTGGCTGTACGTCAGTACCTGAGGCGGTGCCTCCCTCTGCATGAGAG
>JBDIWL010000028.1:0-10711 GCA_039638315.1 Candidatus Caldatribacterium thermophilum
TTCTTTGTACCCCAGGGCCTGCTTCCGGAGAAAAAGCGCAATCCGCGACGTAGGCGATGCTTCCTCCCCATTCCAGAGGAGGAAAACCGGATCCGCAGCAAGGGAAGCCGGACAGAGGTTATGCATCCTGAGGAAGCGCAAGGTCTCCTCGTCCCGGGCAAGGAAAACCGCCGAACCCCGAAGAAGACAGCGCACAAGACTTCTGCTCCTCTTCCTCTGGAAAGGACCAAGCCCACAGCCAAAGAAAACACGCCTTTTCCCCGTGCTTTTCGCCAGAGCGAGGAAAGCTCCATAGTAGACGAGGGAACGAAAACTCGTCACATCCTGGAGGAGGCTCCCTCCACCAACGACAAGGAAAGCACTCTTCCACAGCGCTTTGAAAACTTTCCCCATCGAACGCCTGGGAACAAGGGAACATCCTTCAGGAAGGGGGAAGGGAATTCCAGCATCCCCTGAAAGGATGGAGTACGAAAAGGGGAACCCGTGCTCCTTTTTTATGTCCTCAAGGACCTGCAAAGTTGCCAGGAGACTGAGTTCGTCTCCCCAGTTCCCGAAACCATAGTATCCAAGGAGAAAAAGGGGTACTACGCGCCCCATCGACCGACGGTTCTCCAGAGAAAAAGCCCCAAGGTGATGGCAAGAAGGTATACGAAAAAGACAGGGAAACTCAAGAGAAAAGCGTTAGCAAAGCGAAGGAGAATGAAAAGGAGAGGCGTATGGAGATGGCAGAAGGAATTCAAAAAGGTGACAAAGCCTACCGTAACCCCAAGCCAGAGAACGAGCTGGTACACCGGGCGAAGCCTTCTCTTTGTGAAACTCGCCAGAAGCCAGAGGGCGGGATACCCAATGAGGAATTCTTTGGTGCGGGGACGGGCAAAAAGAGCCCGCTCAAGGAGAACCCGCATCCGGTTCTCTAACTCTCCTGCACCAAGGAGAGGAAAATTCCCGGAGCGCATGAGGTACAGGACAAAAGCCACGCCAAGAAAAGCCAGGATGAGTACCTCAAAGCGCTTCAAGCCTCCAAGGAGGACATCCTGGATGCTCCCCCCAAGAAGACGGCGGCGGAAAAGGTAAAGGAGAACGAAAAGGAGTGGAAGGGTCAGCGCCACCTTCACCCCAAAGTACTGCTCGATTCTAAGCACGAAAAGCCAGTGGTACATCCCCTGAGCAATGATACCCGCTCCAGCAAAGGAAAGAAGAAAAGCGAGCCCAATACCTGAGAGCACCCTTTTCTCCTCAAAGCTTTCGATAAGCACGAACACCGCAAGCGTTGGCACCGCTATACCTGTAAAGAGCCCCGGAATTTTTACACCCCAGAGAGGGTGAAGGGACGTAAGGACTCCTCCAGCAAATCCTGCAAGGAGCCAAATCCAGAGAGATACCTGAGGGAAAAAGGCGCCTGCAACAGAAGCAAGAAAGATTCCTGAAATAGCGGCATACAGCATCACAAGCCACCGGGGCGGAGCAAATGGCATGTGTGGAAGCTTCGGATACCCAAAAGTCAAGCCCTGCGCTTCGATATCCTGCCGGAGAGCCCGAAGATATGCAAGGTTCTTCTCCCAACCTGCAAAGGAAGGTTCAGTGAAGAGGCGGACGTAGAGCACCCGAACGGAGCGTTCCTTTAAAGCCCGCAGGAAACGATCCCGGGCTGAAGAAGGGGTGTAATTCTTGAGCTCATCCGGAGGAATACTATGTACCCGAAGTGTCCACTCCGGGATAAGCCGCGCTAAGGTGTCCTCGCCCTTTTGTCCAACGAATTCCACGTATCCGAAAAATTTCCCCTGCTCTCGCAAGAAAGAAGCGAGCACCTTGAGGGATTCGGGATTTCCGTACCCCAGGAGGCTATCACCTGAGGCAATGAACCCTTGGGCTTCTCTCCAAACATCCTCCGCAAGGAGCCTGGTAAGTACCTGAGGAGGCACATCAAGGTAGTTGTATGGTCGGAGGATAACAGAAAATCCACGCACCCTCAGAGCCTCCACAAGACCCGTATCCCACCCCAGACCAATTTTTTCCTCCTCCTCGGGGAGGAGGCTTACGCCGAGTACGTTGCCAAAAACTTCAGCGCTTTTTCCAAAAAGCCGAAGGCGCGCCACGAGGGTCTCCCGCACTGTTTCTGAAGGGACAGAAAAGTACTGCAGGTACTGGGGAGCACCACTTGGGGAAGGTGCAGGCACAAGAATACCCCGATTCCGCAGAGCCTTCAGCGACCATTCGCTCACCCCAAAGACGGTAAAGCCCAGCTCCTTGAGGTCTTCAGCAAGGCGCAAGGGATCCACACCCTTTGTACGGGCAAACCATTCTACGTCATCCCAGTCAAGAACAACAAGGACAGTCCGGTTCTCCCTCTCCCGCGCAACCCGCTCCAGGGCAAAGGGAATGCTCACCACAAGAACGAGAACGCTCAAGACCACAAGGACAAAGCGCGACACTACGAACGGACCTCCTCGATTTCAAAAAGTGGATCCCCAACGTCTACCGTGTCATTTTCCTCCACATAGACCTGGGTGATGACACCATCGTGCTCTACAGGAATTTCGTTCTCCATCTTCATGGCTTCGAGGATAACCGCTACCTGCCCTGCCCGAACCTCATCCCCCTTCTTCACATGGACCGCCACAATACGTCCTGGCATGGGAGCCCGAACAGTTGTGGTCACCCGGAGAAGGCCTTCAGAAGGTCTGGCAGCACCAAGTTTCTGGACACCACTAACGGCAAACTCTTTCCTGCCATTTGCCGTAATTTCCATGACCTCCACTTCGTACGTTTCACCATTCACTCGAACAAGGAACTTCCGCACACTCTTTACCTCCCTAAACGAATCTGGAGTGCCCCTTCCCGAAGCGCAAGAGCCTTCCAGGCGTGGCTTTTGCGGGGAACGTATGGCCGATGCCGTGAAGGCGCCTCCGCCTCAAGAAACTCCATGAGCGCCGCCACAATGGCAGCAACAACCTCAGGTTTCACCCCCACGCTCGCATCACACGGGGAAATTGCCATGCTTTTTCCCCCTTCGCTCTTCCCGCTTTGACCAGAATACTTCAAGGGCTCGCCCAATTTTCAGACGGGTGTGACGTGGATCGATCACCTGGTCCACGTACCCTCGCCGGGCTGCCTGGTACGGGTTATAAAACTCTTGACGATAGGCCTCAAGAAGACGTTCCCGCTCTCTTTGGGGATCAAGGGCGCTCTCAATCTCCCGACGGAAGATGATTTCTATTGCTCCCTCTGCCCCCATGACGGCGATTTCTGCCGTCGGCCAGGCGAAAACAACGTCCGCTCCCAGGTCTCGGCTGCACATGGCAAGGTACGCCCCACCGTAAGCCTTGCGGAGAATGACGGTGATTTTCGGAACCGTCGCCTCAGAGTACGCATAGAGCATCTTGGCTCCGTGGCGAATGATGCCCCCAAACTCCTGGTTCGTTCCCGGCAAAAACCCAGGGACATCCACAAGGGTCACAAGGGGAATATTGAAACAGTCGCAGAAACGGATGAAGCGAGACGCTTTATCAGCAGAATCGATATCAAGACACCCCGCAAGGTGGTAGGGCTGGTTCGCCACAATGCCCACCACGTACCCGCCGATTCTGGCAAACCCCACGACCACGTTTTTCGCAAAGTTCTTGTGGACCTCAAAGAATTCTCCATGGTCCACAATTGCCCGGATGACCTCCTTCACGTCGTAGGGTTTATTAGGATTCGTGGGAACGATGTGGAGGAGGCTCTCCTCCTGGCGCTCCAGGGGATCTCCGGTTTCCACATAGGGAGGATCCTCGGCATTATTGGCAGGGAGGAAAGAGAGGAGCTTTCGCACATCCTGAAAACATTCTTCTTCCGTTCGGGCGATGAAGTGAGCCACACCACTTCGTGTCGCATGGGTCATTGCTCCCCCAAGCTCCTCTGCAGAAACCTCCTCCCCCGTTGCCGCTTTCACCACCTGGGGCCCGGTGACGAACATCCGGCTTGTCCCTTCAATCATGAAGATGAAATCCATGAGTGCTGGGGAGTACACTGCTCCCCCTGCACAGGGACCGGCGATGACGGCAATTTGAGGAATAACTCCAGAAGCCTGGGTGTTCCGGAAGAAGATTTGTCCGTATCCAGAAAGGGAGTCAATACCCTCCTGAATCCGCGCCCCTCCCGAGTCGTTGATGCCTATAAGGGGCGCACCAACTTTGAGCGCCATGTCCATGATTTTACAGATTTTCTTCGCCTGCATTTCCCCCAGAGACCCGCCCATAACGGTGAAATCCTGGGAGTACACAAAGACGACTCGACCATCGATGGTACCGAACCCTGTGACCACGCCATCAGCCGGGAGCTTCTTCTCAGGCATGCCAAACTTTTCCGCCCGGTGCTCGACGAAAAGGTCAACCTCTTCAAAGCTCCCCTCATCAAGGAGGAGGGCAATTCGCTCCCGGGCAGTAAGCTTCCCGCTCTGGTGTTGCTTCTCAATAGCCTTTTCCCCACCGCCTTTGAGGAGCGCTGCTTCTTTCTCCCTGAGCTCTGCAAGGAGTTCTTCCATAGTCTTGCGGGACATAACGCTTCGCCTCACAGGTTTTGGTATTTCCTACCAGATACCTTGGGGAATGTCAAGAGAGAAAGATGACCTCCTCCACATCGAGGTGTACCGCCTGAATTTCCACTCCGGTGAGGTACTCCACACGTTCTTGAAGGTACCTCTGGAGGAAACGGCACACCCGGGAAACGGGAGAACCATTTTGCAGCACGAAGGAGAGTTCTACCTCAAGTCCTTTATCGGTGCGGTGCAGGGTGATTTCACGGATTTTCCTCACCCAGGGGGTATGCACAAGGCAGAGAAAGACCAGAGTCCGCAGGGCATTCTCGCTCACCACGAGTTTCCCCAGGTAGCTGAAGGGTGGACGAACCACCGTCTTTTCCCTTGAGGCATAGAACCATCGCCACACTCCCACTGGAAGCGCATCGGTAATTGCTCCCCAGAGGTTCCGCTTGACCTCCACAAGAGGTACAGGGATGGTGTGCTTTCCTTCCGACTCCCGGGCAACAAGGGCAAGCTGAATCTCGTCTAAAGGAGCAAGGTCAAAAATATTCCAGATGACTTCAGGATACGGAAGCTCAAGGCGCTCGCAGATTTTCTCCACCATGGGAAGGGAGATGCCAAGGACCAGGACCTTCTGAGGAGCAAGTTCCCGAAGAGCCCGTTTTACCTCCTCCCGATGTTCTGGAAAGTAGAAAACCGCAATCTTAGCAGCCCGGATCTTGCTGAGTTCAGCCTTGGCAGATCTCCCCGCAAGGATTTTCCCCGAGGCAATGAGGAGACCGTCATCGATAATGCAATCAATGCCGTGTTCTGCTGCAAGATGAGGAGCCCGATAGCTCTTCCCTGTTCCCGTGGGACCAACAAGGGCGTACACCTTCATAGGCTTCGCTCTTTCTTCAGGAACGCCTCTATGAAGTCGTCAATTTCCCCATCCATAACCCGCTCGATGTTTCCCGTCTCATGCCCAGTGCGGTGGTCCTTCACCAGGGTATAGGGATGGAACACGTACGTCCGAATTTGATTCCCCCAGGCAATGTCCTTCCGTTCTCCCTTGAGCTCTTGAATTTTCTTCATCTGTTCTTCCCGGTAGTACTCGTAAAGGCGTGCCCGGAGAATCCGCATGGCAACAGCTTTGTTCTGGTGCTGGGAGCGTTCATTCTGACACTGGACAACAATCCCGGTGGGAATGTGGGTTATACGGACGGCGGAATCCGTAACGTTCACGTGTTGCCCACCGTGACCGCTGGCACGGAAGGTTTCAATCTTGAGGTCCTGGGGGTTAATTTCAATTTTGACGTCTTCACCAATCTCGGGGATAACATCCACAAGGGCAAAGGTGGTGTGGCGACGCTTGTTGGCATCAAAGGGGGAAATGCGAATGAGACGGTGCACCCCGTGTTCAGAGCGGAGGTACCCATAGGCGTACTCTCCCTGAACGAGAAAGGTGACGTGCTTCAGGCCTGCCTCTTCTCCCTCAAGGATATCGGTAACCCGCACATCGAAACCCTTTCGCTCACAGAAGCGTAGATACATGCGAAAGAGCATTTCCACCCAGTCCTGGGATTCCGTTCCCCCTGCACCGGAATGGATGGTCACGATAGCGTTGTTCCGGTCCTCCTCTCTCCGGAAGAGGAGACGAATGTCAAGGTCCTCAACGGCTTCAGAGAGCTTCTTGATTTCCTCAACGAGCTCCCGGTACTCACTGTCCCCAGGGGCCACAAGACGCACGAGTTCTTCTGCATCCTCGAAGCGCTTCCTGAGGTCCGTATACGCATCAAAGACCTGCCGGTACTTTCGGTACTCTGCGAGGAGCTCAGCCTGCTTCTTTTCGTCCTCCCAGAAATCCCCCCGGGACATTTCAAGTTCGATGGACTTTATCTTCTCTGGAACCTTCTCCTTCTCAAAGATACCCCCCGATTTCGTCGAGTTTTTTCCGAATCAGGGAAAGACCCTCAGAAAGGTCAAGCTGCATGGATGCTCCTCCTTTCACCGTTTCCCACAGCAGTACTTGTACTTGAGCCCGCTCCCGCACGGGCAGGGGTCGTTCCGGCCCACCTTCTTCTGGGACCGCTCTGGAACCTTCGCCACCGAGACTTTCCGGGGTTCTTCTCGTTTCTCCCGTGGCACCACCCGAACGTGGAAGAGGTACCGCAGAGCGTCCTCCCGGATGGCTGCCACCATATCCTGGAACATCTCAAAGGCCTCAAGCTGGTACTCAACAAACGGGTCCTTCTGTCCCACCGCTCGAAGGCCAATGCCTTCCCGAAGGTGGTCCATATTATGGAGGTGGTCCTTCCAGTGGTGGTCCACAACCCGCAGGAGCACGTACCGCTCAATATCCCGGAACACCTCTTCGCCAACTTCCTGCACTCGACGCTCATACATAGTCTGTAAAGCCGCAAAGAGTTTCTCTCGAAGCGCCTGGGGGGTGAGTTGTACCCGTTCCTCCTCTGGTACGTGGAACTCCACCCCAAAGAGGAAACGAAGACGCTGGTTCAACCCCTCAAAGTCCCACTCTTCTGGATAGAGGCGCTCGTTCGCATATGCTGCGGTGAGGTCCTCAAGGACCTTATCGAGCATATCGTACACGAAAGGACGAAGGTTCTCCTCAAAAAGAACCCGGCGGCGCTGGGCATAGATAACTTCCCGCTGCTTGTTCATAACGTCGTCGTACTGGAGGAGGGTTTTGCGAATGTTGAAGTGGTGTCCTTCAACACGTTTTTGGGCTGCCTCCACAAGACGGGTCACAAGAGGGTGCTCTATGGGAACTCCTTCCTCCATGCCGAAGCGGGTCATGATTCCCGCAAGGCGCTCTGGCACAAAAAGACGTAAAAGGTCATCCTCAAGGGAGAGGAAAAACTGCGACGATCCCGGGTCTCCCTGGCGTCCTGCTCGACCCCGAAGCTGGTTATCGATGCGGCGGCTTTCGTGACGCTCCGTACCAATCACGTGCAGCCCCCCAAGGGCTTTCACCTCTTCAGCCTCCCGGTCGGTTTCCTCCTTGAAACGAGCGTAGAGTTCCCGGTAGACGTCGCGAGCTCTCTGCACCTCGGGGTCATCGGTGGGAATCCCAAGGCTCAGGCGGACAATAACGTGTTCTGGAAATCCCATCTCACGCATTTTCCGCTTGGCAAGGAAGTCGGGATTCCCTCCAAGGAGAATATCCGTTCCACGACCAGCCATGTTCGTGGAAATCGTTACTGCTCCCTTGCGACCTGCCTGGGCGATGATTTCTGCTTCCCGCTCATGGTGTTTGGCATTGAGCACCTCATGGGGAATACCCCGTTTTTTGAGCATTGCGCTCAAACGTTCCGATTTCTCAATCGAGGTCGTGCCCACAAGGACCGGACGCCCCAAAGCATGGAGTTTCTCAATCTCCCGCACCACTGCCTCAAACTTTTCCCTTTCCGTACGGTAGATGACATCAGGAAGCGTCGTGCGACGAAGGGGCTTATTGGTAGGGATGACCACAACCGGCATCCCATAGGTGTAGATGAACTCTTCTTCCTCGGTCTTTGCCGTTCCCGTCATGCCACAGATTTTCTCGTACATTCGGAAGTAGTTCTGATAGGTAATCGATGCGAGGGTCTGGTTTTCGCTTGCGACCTGAAGTCCTTCCTTTGCCTCAATGGCCTGGTGGAGACCATCGCTATACCTTCTGCCGTACATGAGGCGGCCAGTAAACTCATCCACAATGATGACCTGGCCATCTTTGACCACGTAATCCACGTCTCTCTTGTAAAGGTGGTGTGCCCGGAGCGCTTGCCGAACGAGGTGCTCGAGCGTCCCCTTTCCTGTCTCCTCGTAAAGGTTCTCAACATGCAGGAGCTTCTCCACCTTGGCGATACCCTTTTCGGTGAGCCAGATAGAGCGCGTCTTTTCTTCGAAATCGAAATCCTCCTTTGGCGTGAGTTTACGAACTACCCGGTCGACCTTGTAGTAGATTTCCGTGTCTTCTTCCGCCGGTCCCGAGATGATGAGGGGTGTTCGCGCTTCATCAATGAGGATTGAGTCCACTTCGTCGATAATGGCGTAGTGGAGCTCTCGCTGGACCACATCCTCCTTGCGCAGGGCCATGTTATCCCGAAGGTAGTCAAAGCCAAACTCCACGTTCGTACCGTAGGTGACGTCACATCGATAGGCCTTTTTGCGCTCCTCAGGGGTTGACTCGTGCTGAATGAGCCCTACAGAAAGCCCAAGGAATTCAAAAATCGGTCCCATCCAGTAGCGGTCACGCTTGGCAAGGTAATCGTTCACCGTGACGATGTGAACACCTTTCCCCGTGAGGGCGTTGAGGTAGGCAGGCATGGTGGCCACAAGGGTTTTCCCTTCGCCGGTTTGCATCTCCGCGATTTTCCCCTGGTGGAGCACCACCGCTCCCATAATTTGCACATCAAAAGGACGCATGCCCAAAACCCGTCGGGCAACTTCCCGTACCACGGCAAAAGCCTCATGGAGCAGGTCATCGAGTGTGGCGCCCCGAGCCAGGCGCTCCCGAAATTCCTCCGTCTTCCGGGAAAGTTCCTGGTCTGAGAGGGCACGCATGCGTTCTTCCAGAGCGTTGATGGGTTCGACGTACTTTTTCTGGAGTTCCCGGATGATGCGCTCCTGAGCCTTCCGTGCCCACGCTTCTTTCAAGAGGGCAAACATGACTTTCCTCCTGTGGCCATGTCAAAGCAAGTACCATTATAACACAGAAGAATACCAGACTACGGGAAAGGGAGTTCCCAGGAGGGGATACGTGGCTATGCTTCACACACCTTCCCTGTCAGGAACCCGGCAAGGAGGGGAAACTATGTCCCCTCCTTGCACCCACATCCAGCTCCCTTTGGAGGTCAACCAAGAACACAGATAGCCCGAGGCTCAAAAAGTACAAGCGTCATGCTTTCAGAAACGGAAAAGAGGTACCCATCGCTCTCTGGCCCGATGAACCCCACGCTGAGGTCCTGACCAAGGACAATCTTGGCGTAGAGGGGGTTCACCGCAAGGAGCACGCCACCCTCTTCAAGGTATGGTGCCTTCACCACCCGGTCTCCCACAATGTGCCGGATATGCTCAAGTTCTGTCTGAGCAGTTCCGGGGTATTGACGGAGGAGGAGGTTGTACCTCTTGGGGGCAAGGGCTAAGGCAAAAGGACCGTGGAATCCCCGGGCATCAAGAAGGGAGACCGCCTGGATAATATCAGAAGCTGCCTTTCCCACTTCATCCCAGGAAGTAAGGGCGCACCTCTCTGATCCTTGAGCAGTGCAAAGACCCGCCACACCACCAAGACCCTCAAAAATGAGCTGGTCTTCAAGACGAGCCACTTCCCGAACAGCTTGAACAAGAGGCGCAGCATCAAAAGCTATACCATTCCGCTCGAACTGGGCAATATCGACCTTTTTGAGGTGAAAGGTTCGCTCAAAAGCCACAAGGGGTTGCCCCTCAAAAGCAACAACGCCCGCACCCAGGGATTTCGTCCCCTTTGGGACAAAGGCAAAACCAAGACCAAAGGGACCCTCAAGAGGGAGAATCTTCCGCCCGGCGAGCTCTCCCTTGGCAACACTCACGGCAATACCATCAAGGGTCTCCCAGAACTCCTTTTTGAAAGGTGCGTCCTCACGGCCAAGGTACGGTGTGCTCATGAGCCTTCCTCCTCCCTGAGGGACCCAAGGGTGGGATTTTCCTGTCCCACAGAACGAGCCATATCGTCGACTTCCTTTGCGCCTTCCTGCAAAAACTCTGCTTCGTCTCCGGTAAGAATCTCAAGGAGCCGCAGGAATTCTCCAGCATGCACCCGCTCTTCATTAGCGATGTCGATGAGCACTTTCTTTGCCAGAGGGTGGTCCGTAGCTTCCGCATGAGCCATGTAGAGGTGTACGGCTTCCTCCTCAGCTGCCAGGTTCAGACGAATAGCCCGGATGAGTTCTTCCTTGGTCATCTTCCGACCCGGTACCATGCCACTAAAAGGATTCACGAATTCCGGCACTGCGACACCTCCTCTTCCTCGCGCACTCTTCTCTTTTTAAGACCTTGCGCTTCCTTTCTATTCCCGAACGGGAAGCTTCACCACGAGAAAACGGAGTTTTTCAGAACCTTCGTTCCGCACTGCGTGAGGAAGGCCCCGGGGGCTGAAAATAAGCGTGTGAGGGCCAAACCATCCCTCTTCAGAACCGATAGTAAAAGTTCCATATCCCTCAAGAACGTAAAAGA
>JBDIWL010000029.1:0-10651 GCA_039638315.1 Candidatus Caldatribacterium thermophilum
TACGAACAGGGCTCAAAGTAGTTCAGGAAGTGAAACCCACTGCGGTAGAGGTGCTTCCAGGGATTATCTTTCCGAGGATTCGGAGCTGTATTCCCCTCGATGGGTTTCCTCCGGTCATCTGTGGAGGGTTTATCCGGAAGAGAAAAGAGGTTCTTGACATTCTCAAAAGCGGGGCTCTTGCAGTATCAACGAGTGCAAAAGAGCTCTGGAAGATCAACCAGGAGGGACGGCTCCTGTGAAGGTTTACGATGTGGTCATTGCGGGAGGAGGAGTCGTGGGCTGTGCTGTTGCCTGGTACCTTTCCCATTTTTCCCTGGATATCCTCCTTCTTGAGAAGTGTGAGGACGTATGCTGCGGAGTGAGTAAAGCTAACACCGGCATCCTCCACTCGCGGAGCTACGCCACCCCGGGAACGCTTAAGGGAGAAATGCACCTTCGGTCTCTTCCCTGGTTTTCCCAGGCCTTCCGGGAACTCGGCGTGAGGCCGCTACGCTGTGGAGCGCTGACGCTGGCCTTCTCGAAGGAGGAAATGCAGCATCTTAAAGTTTTGCGGGATCGTGGGAAGGTTGAGGGGGCATCACTCCTCTCACCGAAAGAGGTTCTCGCCCTTGAGCCTTCCCTGCATCCTGGGGTGTACGCAGGGTACTTTGACCCTGAGACCATGGTTATCTCTCCGTTTGCCCTCACCATTGCTCTTGCCGAGTGTGCAGTGCTCAACGGAGTCACTATGGACTTTGCGAAGGAAGTCGTTTCTCTTGAGGCTTCTGGGAAGCATCTCCTCGTGCGCTGTAGCGATGGGGGAAGGTACGTCACAAGGTTCTTTGTGAACTGTGCAGGAATTGGTGCTCCCTCCCTTGCAAGGTCTGTTGGGGACTCTATACCTCCCCTTTCCCTCTTCCGAGGGCAGTACTTTGTTCTCGATCGCGAGTGTCAGGGACTTGTGCGCCACGTGCTCTATCCTGTACCTACCGAGGAGAGCAAGGGTATCCTCGTTTCCCCAACACCAGAGGGCAACATCCTCCTTGGGCCAAACTTTGAGGCTGTACCTTATGAAGATACCGCAACGACTCTCCGGGGTCTTGAAGAGGTGGAGAGAGGAGCACGAAAGCTTGTCCCTGAGATACCTCTTGACAGGGTCATCACAACGTTTTCTGGAATTCGCCCGGCACTCCCTGAGCGGGATTTCTCCATTACCTTTTCCACGCACTTTCCCTCAGTGCTCCACCTTGCGGGCATTGAGTCTCCAGGGCTCACGGCGTGTTTTGGTATTGCAGAGTACGTGGGAGAACTCCTCAAAAAGCGGGGGTTGCCCCTCAGGGAGAAGGAGCATTTCCAGCCCAGGATTCCGCCACCGGTGTTTCGGGAGTGTTCTCTTGAAGAACGGGAACGCCTCATAGCGGAAGACCCGGATTGGGGAAAAATCATCTGCCGATGCGAAGAGGTTACCCTTGCTGAGGTCAAAAGGGCTCTACGGTCACGTCCCCCTGCCAGGACTCTTGACGGGCTCAAGCGGAGAGTTCGAGTCTTTGCTGGAAGGTGTCAGGGAGGGTTCTGCGGTATGCACCTTCCTGGAATCCTGGAAAGGGAATGTGGCTTTTCTCCTTCAGAAATTCGAAAGTCCGGTCCAGGGTCCTTTTACGTCCTCAGGAGAGATGAGGTGGCACTGTATGCCGAAGTCCGTTGAAGCAGAAGTTGTCGTCATCGGTGGAGGTCCAGCGGGGATGGCAGCGGCAGTATCGTCCTGGGAGCATGGTGCACGGAAGATTTTCCTCCTTGAGCGAAATCCACACCTTGGGGGTATTCTCAATCAGTGCATCCATCCTGGATTTGGGCTCCACGTCTTTGGGGAGGAGCTCACCGGCCCTGAGTACGCTGAGCGGTACATAGAAGCGCTGCAAAAAACCGGCGTTGAGGTACTTACGGACACTACAGTTCTTGAGGTGAGAAGGGACCGAACGGTGGTGGCGGTGAACCGGAACGGGGTCTTCGCCTTTCATCCCCAGGCGGTGGTTTTCGCAGTAGGGTGCCGGGAACGAACCCGGGGAATGATTCGCCTTCCGGGGACGAGACCTTCGGGAATTTTCACCGCAGGGTGTGCACAGTACCTTGTGAACGTTGAGGGATACCTTCCCGGGAGAAGAGCGGTTATCCTTGGTTCTGGAGACATTGGCCTTATCATGGCTCGTCGTCTCACCCTTGAAGGGGTACAGGTTAAAGCGGTGGTCGAAATTCGTCCTACCCTCAGCGGTCTTCTTCGCAACTACGTCCAGTGCCTCCAGGACTTCGGCATTCCCCTTCTTCTCTCCCACACGGTTTTTGAGGTTCTCGGGAAAGAGCGGGTGGAAGGGGTTCTCGTGGGGGAGGTGGACGAGAGGGGAAAGCCAAGGGGAGAGTTGCGTCATATTCCCTGTGATACGCTGCTTCTTTCGGTGGGACTTATTCCTGAGAGTGAACTCCTCAGAAAAGCCGGGATTCCCCTCTGTCCCTCAAGCGGTGGGCCCTTTGTGGATGAAGATTTCGCCTGTGATGTACCGGGGTTTTTTGCCTGTGGCAACGTGGTTGCGGTCTTTGACCTTGTGGACTACGTGACAAAGAGCGCCGAGCGGATTGGGCAGAGAATCTGCAAGCAGAAGCAGGAAGAACCACCCCCTCTCGTTGTGCGTCCCGGAAGGGGTGTTGCCACCCTTGTTCCGCAGCGGATACGAGAGGGAAAAGAAGGGTTTCTCTATGTGCGGCCGAAGGAGAGCTTTCGAAAGGCACGGCTTTCCTTTGTGCAGGGGGGAAAGGAATTCTACGCCGTAACCATACCCATATGCCGGCCTGGAGAGATGATTCGCCTTGAGCTCTCTCAGGTGCCCTGGCCGGGGGAGAGAGGGGAGGTCCAGGTTGTCCTCGAGGGGGAAAGACATGTCGATACCCTCTGAAGTACTCTGCATTGTGTGTCCTCTGGGGTGCCGGATCGGGGTAGAGGAAAAGGATGGTGAGTTTTTCTTCCGGGGTGGTTGTGCACGGGGGAAATCGTACGCGGCACAGGAGGTTACCCACCCCTGCCGGATTGTTACCACTACAGTTCGCGTACGGTGCGGGGAAATTCCGCGTCTTCCAGTACGAACTTCCCATCCTTTTCCTAAGGACCGTATTTTCGACCTCATGGAGTTCCTGCGTTCCTTTGAGGTTGAAGCTCCAGTCCAGCGTGGTACGGTGCTTGCACGGAATCTCCTTGGAACAGGAATTGACCTCGTTGCAACCCGGACTATTCGCCGCTTGGAGAGGGAAGGGGAATACTCAAAGGAAGCCGAAGCTGCAACATCCCAATCTTCATCTTGGCCACAGGAATGAGGGTAATTTCGTTCTTTCTTTCAGCAATCTCAAGCACGAGCTGGTACACCTTCAGCGCTTCGATGACGTTGTCTTCTACTTCGTAGATGGAACCAAGGAGATTTAAAGCTGTAAGGTTTTCCGGGTCGCTTGCCAGGACCTGGGCTATACGGGTCTTGGCTCGATCGAAGTCACCACCACGGAAGTACCAGCCTGCCTCTTCAAGAAGGAAATCCTCTTCCTTCCTGTAGAGAGTTCGGGCGCGCTCGCGAAAACGTTTTGCCTGCTCTTCCATCCCAAGATTCTCTGCTGCAATGGTGGCGATAATGTACGGGGTGGGTCTCTCCGGGAAGAGGCTTATCGCCCTTTCAGAAGACGCAAGGGTCTTTTCCCAGTCCCTGTTCTGCAGCGCCTGCTCAGCGGCGGTAAGGGCAGTAAGGTACTGCTCTTCATCGGGGGGAAGGCGAAAGACGAAAAAGTACAGCATGGCGAGAATCGAAGCGGCGATACCGAGAGTAACTCCTGCTCTCTTAAGGCGTTTTCTCCTTTCCTCTGCGACTTTTCTGTCCAGCCACCAGAAAAAGCGGTCCTCTGGGGGCGCGACTTTCTCTCGTTCCTCCTGAAGGGTCTTTTTTCCCACAATTTTCAAGAAGAGCGCCGCGTTCTTCTCAAGGAGGACGTCGAAGTTCCGTACCCGAATCCACTCCGGTTCCACAGAGGCTCCCTGGGACTCGTAGAACCTGAGCCACTCTTCGATGGCGTCTCGAAGCTTCAATAGGTCAATGCCCTTTCCTTTTTCGTCTCGAAGATTCGCTACCCGTTTCACATAGCTCTCTATCCACTGCCGAACTTCGTCGAGTTCCGGTATCCTTTTTCCTTCCACAGAGACCACCCCGTGTACATTGTATACTATCTCCCTTTTTGTGTGGTATACTCATAGAGACCATGAGGACCGTTGCGGAGAATCGAAAAGCTCGACACCTCTATGATATCCTTGAGCGGTATGAGGCAGGGATTGAGCTCAGGGGGACTGAGGTGAAGTCCCTGCGGAATCACGCAGTAAGTCTTGACCAAAGCTTTTGCCATGTGAAGGGTGGAGAAATGTGGCTCCACAACATGTACATTGCCCCGTATCACTACGGTAACGTCTTCAACCACGATCCGAGAAGGCCAAGAAGACTCCTTCTGAAGAAACGGGAAATCCTTCGCCTTGGGTCCCTCGTGGAGCAGAAGGGCTTGACAATTGTTCCGTTGCGGGTGTATTTTACCGACAGGGGTAAGGCTAAAGTAGAAATCGCCCTTGTCAAGCCAAAGAAGCTCTACGACCGGCGCCGGGAACTCATGGAACGGGAAGAAAAAAGGACCCTTGAGCGTTTAATGAAGTATAGAGCGTAAAAGTGTGGGGGCGTAAGGGTCTCGACAGGGCCGAGAGGGATTGAAGAGGCGAGCCGAGGTCTCCACCGGGGCTCGTAAAAAAGGTGGAACACGAACAAACGCCAACGCTGAACTGGCACTCGCTGCGTAATTAGTACGCAGCACACCCCTGAGCGGACCGCCTGCTATGCTCAGAGGGTGTCAGAAAGCGGGCTGGTTTCCGGGAGTCCTCAGGTACCGGAAACGAGAGCGCACTGAGGGTGTGTGTGGTTCATCCGGCCTCAGGGAGGGACTGCACACGAGATGCAAAACTGAGGCTACGCTCGTAGGCTCTTCAGTCTTTCAGGTTCTGGACGTGGGTTCGACTCCCACCGCCTCCACCAAGTTTTTTATGTGCCCATTTCTCAGGAGGAGATGACGATGCGGCAACTTGTTCTCTCGTGGCGGCGCCTTCTTGTCGATGGTACCACCTGCCCCCGTTGTAGCGACACGGAAAAAGAACTCGAAAAAGCGTATGCTCTCCTTCGGGATACTCTCGCTCCCCTTGGTATTACGGTTGTACTTGAAAAGTGCGAGCTCACTCCCGAAGAGTTTCGGAAAAATCCACTTGTTTCAAATCTCCTCTCTATCAACGGTCGGCCACTTGAAGAGTGGCTTGGAGCTCGAGTCGGTACGAGCAAGTGTTGCAGTGTCTGTGGTCCAGAAGAGTGTCGGACCCTTGAAGTCGAGGGGGAAACACACGAAGTCATACCCTGTGAGCTCATTGTGCGAGGAGCACTTTACGCTCTTCAGGAACTCTTTGCAGGGTGTACTCAGTGTGGTTCTTGGTGCTGCTCGTAGCAGAGCATGGGGGGAGTAGGGATTCTTTCCATTTTCGCGAGCGCATTCGTTGTTGGGTTTTCCGGGGCACTTATGCCTGGTCCGCTTCTTGCTCTTGTGCTTTCTGGAACGCCTCGCTTTGGCTTCCGTGCCGGTCCTCTAACAGTTGTGGGACATGCTCTCCTTGAGCTTGCCATGGTGGTGGCTTTGATTCTGGGATTTGGTCGTGTTCTTGGGGTACCCCTCATCCAGAAGCTCATTGGTCTTGTGGGGGGAGCTACCCTAATGTACCTTGGAGTGGATATGCTCCGGTCTTTTCGTCGTATCTCCCTTGGGCATACGCATGGCCCTGAGGCACAGAAGAGCATGGTACTCCAGGGAGCGATAGCGAGCATCTCTAATCCCTATTGGGTCATGTGGTGGGCAACTGTCGGGCTTGCCATGCTCCTTACGGCCAGTCGTTTCCGAATCCTGGGGATAGCTGCGTTTTTCGTTGGCCACATCCTTGCCGATTTCGCCTGGTATAGTACGGTTTCCCTTGCCCTCGATCGGGGGAAGAAGGTATTCACCGATCGGTTCTTTCGATTCCTTGTGGGAGTGTGTGGTGGTGTACTCATCTTTTTTGGCGGGTACTTCATCGTGGGGGTGGTATGAGTGCTTCGGCTTATCTTTGAACCGGTACCATACCGCCACGAGGAAACAGTGTACATTTACTGGGAGTACGAGCTTGAACGACCGTATCAGCTCTGTCTTGTTCCTTTCCGTGCCCTGAATATGTTTCTTGAGGAGGCTGTAGCGCGGGAAGGGGAATTCCCGGAAAATATCCGTATTTCCTTTGAAGATGGACGCATTCGTGTGTGGACGCCCTTTGCGTCCTACTCCGAGTACCTCTTTGAGCGCCTGAGTCAATTCCTTCGGGAAAGGGTCCGGGCACTCCTTGAGGAAATCATCTTCTGAGGAGCAGGAAAAGGAAGAAGAACGTCCCCACGATGATCCGGTAGTATCCGAAAGGCGTCAGTCCCTTTTCCCGTACAAGCCTCAAAAGTACCGCACAGGAGAAAACTCCGCTTCCTAAGGCAGCTACAAACCCAGGGAGAGTCCCTTTGAGGAAGAGCATTTCCTGGGTATGCCTGAGGAGCATGAGGGCCACTGCTCCCCCGATGGTGGTAAGGGAAAGGAGAAAAGAAAAGAGTACCGCCTCGGTCCGTCTCAAGCCCACGCCAATTCCTGCAAGGAGTGTAATGCCCGAACGCGACACCCCGGGAATGAGAGCAAGGGCCTGGGAAAGACCAATGCATAGGGCATCCCATACGGTTACGGTTTCGAGGGTTTTACTACCTCTTTCCCTTGCGAGGAGGAAGAGGCAACCCACAAGTATGAGAACGCCACTTACCAGGGGGAGGTTTCCCCGAAACACGCGCTCTACTTCTTCCTCAAAGAGGTACCCAAAGATTCCCGCCGGGATAGTGGCAAGGAGGACCTTGCCAAGAACAGCCGGACGCTTTAGGACCCGTCTGATAAAAGGGAGAAAAACGATGAGGACGGCAATCCATGTACCTCCATGGAGCATGACATCAAGGGGCAGACTGGCTTCCCCAAGAGGGAAAAGTGCTCGAAAAAGGAGGAGATGCGCTGAAGAGGAGATGGGGAAAAACTCAGTAAGGCCCTGAATGAGTCCGAGAATAACGCTTTCTCCGATGCCCATGTGTTCACCTCCCTGGGCCTGTTTTCCCTATTGTACCAGAGGAACTCCGTTTTCAACTTCGCAAAATAGGAAGGTTTTCCTATTGCGTGCTGTCCCCTCCCGGGTTACACTGAAGGGAGAAAGATTTTGGAGGTTTCCGATGGAAGCCGTAGCTGGTAAGCGTGTTACCCGGGTTTTTCTTGTGGATGATAACCGTTTCCTCCTCGAAAGCCTGGTTTTCCTCCTCGAACGGCAGGGAGATTTTCAGGTTGTCGGCGTGAGCCCGCGAGGGAAAGGCCTCCTTCGGCGCCTTGCAAAGGCGAAGCCTGACGTTGTGCTTTTGGATGTATGCCTTGAAGATAGCGATGGCATAGCGGTTTTGCAGAGCATCCAGCGCGAACTCCGTATTCCTGTCGTCATGATGAGCGTCTACGAAGAATACAGAGAACAAGCTCTGAAACATGGTGCCTTTGCCTACGTTGTCAAGGGAGGCGATCCTCTGGAGCTCTATCGAGTCCTCCGGGAAGCCACAGAGAGAACGTAACGAGATTCCCCCCTGTTTTCTGGTATACTACCCTTGAAGTCGTTTTGGGGGGGAACGGTATGACTCCGGAGGAAAAGTATAGCGTTCGTCTCAGGCGGTACGTTACCGCCCTCCGCAACGGAAAACCTGACATGGTTCCCATTCGTCCTTTTGTTGCTGAGTTCGTGGCAAAGTATGCTGGTGTGAGCATTCAGGCAGCAACACATGATTACCGGGTTGCCTTTGAGGCCTGTCTCCGTTGCGCTGAGGACTTCGACTGGGATGCCGTCGTTCCGAACATGATTTACGTCTGGACGGGTCTTGTTCAGGCCATAGGGCTCAAGTACTACGGCATTCCGGGACTTGACCTTCCTGAAAACGTGGCCTTTCAGTATAAAGAGCCCCCTGAGGAGAATGCCTTCATGAAGCCTGATGAGTACGACCTCCTCATCGCCAATCCCACCGATTACCTTCTCAATGTGTGGCTTCCCAGGGTTTCGCACTTTGTGCAGCCCTCTGGCGGGAGTGTCACCCGGGAGCATAATCTCGCCCTTCTCAAAGGGGGTATGGCGATGATGGAGTACTTCAATGCCCTGGGGGGTCTTGTGCAGGAACTCAAAACCCGCTGTGGAACGGTGGCAGCAATAAGCGGCATGCTCAAGGCGCCTCTTGATATCATTGCCGATAAGCTCCGGGGCTACTATGGTCTGGTGAGTGACCTCTATGCGCGTCGAGAGAAGGTTCTTGCTGCCTGCGAGGCTCTTATGCCGCACCTTTTCCAGATTGCCCTCGATGGCGCTGATCCTGAGAAGAATGTGCCCATCGCCTTCTGGATGCATCGGGGGTGTGTTCCTTTCATTACTCCGGAGCATTTCCGGAATATCTACTGGCCAACCCTCAAGCCTATTGTTGAGGAACTTTGGAAGAGAGGGCATCAGGTACTCTTCTACGCGGAGGGGAACTGGGACTATCATCTCGAGACTTTCCGGGAACTTCCCCCAGGAAGCATCGTGTACCACGTTGACAAAGGCGACATCTTCAAGGTGCACCGTGTTCTTGGGGATCGCTTCGCCATCAGTGGGGGTTTACCCAACGACCTTCTTGCCCTTGGCACCCCCGAAGAGGTCCGGGCGTACTGCAAGCGCCTCATTGATGAGGTTGCTCGAGATGGTGGGTACATCATGGACGCGGGGGCTATTATTCAGGATGATGCTAAAGTGGAGAACGTGCGAGCTATGACAGAGTTTACCCGTGAGTACGGACAGTACTGAGGGGAGGGGAAGGTATGAGTCGTCCTGGGGTATGCATGACCTGGGAAGAGGCAAAAGCGTATTTTCCGATTGTTCAGGGGGATGAGGGTATCATCCGCGATGTCTGGGAGAGGATTGAGTACTGGCCCTGGCTTTTCGTGTGGCACGTGCTCCTTTCCTTCTGAGGTGGTGGAGAATTGTGTTCCGATGGCTTGCCGTCACCACGAATACCTATCATGGATTCCCCCTTGAAGAGGCTCTTGAAGGGATAGCTCGTGCTGGATTTCGGTACGTTGAGCTTTCCTGCGTTGTGGGATGGACGGAGCATTTCCGCTGCGATCGGGCGGGGGAACGGGACCTTGTTGCTCTCCGACGGAAAGTAGAATCTTTTGGTCTTTCCATAGTGAGCCTGAGTGCCCACTCGAATCTCGCTACGGAAAAGGGGTGTTCTTACCTTTCTTCTGCGCTCTTTTCCGCCTCTCTCCTTGGGGCGCGAGTGGTCAACACAGGGACGGTGGAACAGGAAGACGATGTGGTGCTCTTGAAGAGAAATCTTGAAAAGCTTGCCAAAGAGGCGGAAATGTACGGGATCTCCATAGGTCTTGAGGTTCATGGAGAGGTATTCTCCTCAGGAAATCGGCTTTGTGGTCTCCTCGAAGAACTCAGGCTCCCTTACCTTGGGATAAACTACGATACCGGAAACGCCATTTTCTACGGGAATGTAAGGCCTGAGGAAGATATGCCCGCGTGCCTCCCCTATATTGTCCACATGCACCTTAAGGATAAGCGGGGAGGGTATAAAGTCTGGGATTTTCCGCCTCTTGGGGAGGGCACGGTTGATTTTCCGGAAATCCTGCGGCTCTTGCGCGAAGCCCAAAAGGATATTCCGCTCAGCGTGGAGATTGAATTTGATGGTCTTTTCCACCATTCCCGATCTTTTGTGGACGAAGCGGTACGGCGTTCCTTTCAGTACCTTCAGGAGATAATGGCAGAGGGGGATGGACAGTGAAACGGGACGATTTCGCATTTTTTGACCTGAGAGGAAGGACGAAGAGCACTTCTATCGACCTCCTCTTTCCGGGGTGGAGGGAGGGAGACGAGCGGGTGGTCATTTTTTCGCCCCACGATGACGACGCCCTTCTTGGGGCAGGGTATCTCCTTCAGGCGATTCCCCTCTTTGGGGGGGAAGTCCATGTAGTCGTATTCTGCAACGGCTCTGGTGGATACAGTGTTATTGAGCATAAGTACATCATCACCGCTCTTCGAGCTCGGGAGACGGTCCGGGCGTACGAGAAGGTGGGCATCCCCCCTGAGCGTGTGCACCGCCTTGAGTACGATGACTACAGTGTCTGGCCTTTTATTGGGTGGAAACTCACCTCCGGGGAGGGAACAGTCACCAAGGTCATTCCTCTTCTGCGACGCCTCAGGGCGACCCGGGTTGTGCTTCCCAATGGGCATCGAGAGCACCTCGATCATACGGCGGTCTTCATGGTTGGTGCCTTTGACGCTCCCCAAGTGGGGGATCCGGTCATGGCCGACTGGGGGGAGAGTGCTCCGGTCCGTTCGGTACTCCAGTACGCAGTGTGGAGCGATTTCTCCTTCGAGGACGCACTCTGTGCTGGGGATGACCTCGATATCCGGGCAAATCGAGCTCTTCGGGCACCATGTGAGGCGGAGGAGCGC
>JBDIWL010000030.1:0-10340 GCA_039638315.1 Candidatus Caldatribacterium thermophilum
GAGAACACGAACCAACGCGAGAACTCGTAAAGGACCACGGAGAACGGTGGGTGTAAAGAGGAAGAAGTAGCAGGAATCCCAGGAAGGAGGTATGAAAAGCCTTGGCAAAACCTTCTCGGAAGAAGAAGAGAGAGCGACGCCTTGTTCGTGAGGGTATTGCCCATATTAAGTCTACCTTTAACAACACCATTGTTTCTATTACCGATCGCCAGGGAAACGTTATTGCCTGGGCAAGTGGTGGCACGGTGGGTTTTAAGGGGACTAAGAAGGGTACACCTTTTGCGGCTCAGCTTGCTGCAGAACAGGCTGCGAAAAAGGCCATGGATCTTGGTTTGCGAGAGGTTGATGTTCTTGTGAAGGGTCCTGGTGCTGGTCGGGAAACTGCCATTCGAGCTCTTCAGGCAGCAGGACTGGTCATCAATTCTATTAAAGACGTGACCCCCATACCCCATAACGGTTGCCGGCCACCGAAGCAGAGAAGAGTGTGAAGGAGGACGAAGCGATGTCTCGATATACTGGACCACGTTGTCGTATATGTCGCAGGCACGGAATGAAGCTCTTCCTTAAGGGTCCCCGGTGCTTTACAGATAAATGCGCCTTTGAGCGGAGACCTTTTCCTCCAGGGATTCATAAGGGAGCGCGTAAAAGGCTCTCAAGTTATGGTCTGCAGCTCCGGGAAAAGCAAAAAGTTCGTTTCATCTACGGCATCACGGAACGGCAGTTTAAAAACTACTTTGATATGGCGGCAAAGATGCCAGGTCTTACGGGAGAGAATCTTTTGTCGCTCCTTGAGCGAAGACTCGATAACGTTGTGTTCCGGATGGGTCTTGGTGATTCACGAGCTGAAGCGCGACAGATAGTGCTGCATGGGCATATCCTGGTAAATGGAAAACGAGTCAACATCCCTTCGTATCTTGTAGCAGTAGGTGACGTCATCGAACTCTCTGAACGGGGTAAGGACCATGCCAAGATTCGGGAGCTTCTCGAAGAAAAGGAGGACTTCCAGGTTCCTGAGTGGCTTTCTGTTGACCGGAGTGCGGTTAAGGCTACCGTTCTTCGAGAACCAAAGCGGGAGGATATTGACTTCCAGGTGCAGGAACAGCTCATCGTTGAGTTCTACTCTAAGTGATTTGAGGTGTCTCTGATGCAGGACCTAAAGAGTCTCATGAAGTGCGAGCTTTTAGAATTCCATGAGGACCCGGTGACGCATGCCCAGTATGGGAAGTTTGTGATTGAGCCTTTTGCGTCGGGATGGGGCATAACTGTGGGAAATGCTCTGCGGCGGGTTCTCCTTTCCTCCATTGAAGGTTCTGCAGTAACTGCGGTGCAGATTGATGGGGTCATCCATGAGTTTTCCCCTCTTCCAGGGGTTCGGGAAGATGTTACGGATATTATTTTAAATCTCAAAGGTCTTGTTGTCCGGTCCTACTCGGATAGCGAGACACTCTACCTCGATGTTAAAGGAATTCCGGGAACCCTGAGGAAGGTAACTGCCCGGGATATCCGGCCAAATCCAAACGTTGAAATTATTAACCCGGACCATTACCTTGCCGAGCTTGAGGAAACTGGACACCTCACGATGCGGATTTTTGTCGGGCGAGGAACGGGGTACCAGGAGGCTGTGGAGGATACCTATCGAACGTACGACATTATTCCTGTTGATGCCATTTTTAGCCCGGTACGCAAAGTGAATTTTCAAGTCATGGATACCCGGGTTGGACAGTTCACAAACTATGACAAGGTGGTCCTTGAAATCTGGACCAATGGCGCTGTTACCCCGCAGTACGCTTTTCGGAGGGCCCTGGAACTCCTTGTTGATGAGTTCTCGCATCTTTTGCAGCTTCTGAAGGAGCGTATTGGAGAGCCTGTTTCTGGGAAAGGGCCTGAAGAGGGGGTTGTCCCGGAAGAACGGGAGATGACTATCGAGGAACTCGAGCTCTCAGTGCGAGCGTACAACTGCTTGAAACGGGCTCGCATCAACACAGTTCGAGAACTCCTCGAGATTGTGCAGAACCGTCCGGAAGATTTGAAGAAGATTAAAAATCTCGGCCAAAAGACGTATGAGGAGATTATAGGAAAGCTTGAAAAGCTTGGGTACCGGATAGGGGAAACCAAGGGAACAGGGAGTGACTGAGGATGAGGCACCGCAAGAGAACTGAGAAGCTTGGGCGAACTACTTCTCATAAAGAGAGCATGCTGGCAAATATGCTTGTCTCTCTTATTAAAAGCGGCAGGATTGAGACGACAGAGGCAAAGGGAAAAGTCCTCAAGAGGTACTTTGAGCGGATTGTCTCTCTGGCCATCGAGGGCGATAACGCCTCGATGCGTCAGGTTATTTCCTGGGTTCGGGATAAGGAGGCATTTAAGACCCTTCTGCGGAGTATTGTGCCTCGCTTGCGAGAGCGAAAAGGTGGTTACTGCCGTCTTGTTAAGACTGGTTTCCGCGTTGGAGACGGAGCCCCCCTTGTTCTGGTCGAAATCGTAGAATGATTTCCTTTCAGGATGTGTACTTCTGGTACGGCGAAAAGGAAGACGGAGATAAAGTTGTGCCTGTGCTTCAGGGGATTTCTTGTACGCTTCGAGAAGGGGAGTTTGTCGTTCTCTTAGGGCGGAATGGCTCTGGAAAGTCGACCCTTGCCAAGCATTGCAATGGGCTTTTGCTTCCTAAAAGGGGTTCGGTTCTTGTCGATGGGATGGACACCCGTGACGCATCAGCACTTTGGGAAATCCGAAGAAGGGTTGGCCTCGTTTTTCAAAATCCAGATAATCAGCTTGTAGCCACGACCGTGGAAGAGGATGTCGCTTTTGGTCCGGAGAACCTTGGCCTTCCCCCTGCGGAGATTCGCCGAAGGGTCGACGAGGCCCTGGAAAAAGTAGGCATGATCGAGTACAAAAAGCGTGAACCACATACACTCTCTGGAGGACAGAAGCAGCGAGTTGCCATTGCCGGGGTGCTGGCTATGCGTCCAAAGTACCTGGTTCTTGACGAAGCTACGGCGATGCTGGATCCAGAGGGAAGAGCAGAACTCCTGGAGCTCCTCCAGGAACTCCGGAAGGAAGTGGGGATTCTCCACATCACCCACAATGTCGAGGAGGCCTTGCTTGCGGATCGCGTTCTTATTATCGATGACGGGAAAATAGTTGCTGGGGGGCATCCTCGCGAGGTGTTCCTTGTGGGGAGGGCGATTGAGCGCTGGGGCCTTGAACTGCCACAGATTGTCGACGTGGCCCTTCTTCTGTGGAAAGATTACCCCGATCTTTTCAGGGTACTTCCCCTTTCTCCGCACGAGCTGGTGGATGCCCTGTGTTCATACTCGTAGAGAACGTTTCTTTTACGTATCTCCCCAACACGCCCTTTGCGGTGCAGGCACTTTGTGGTGTTTCGCTCTCTATTGAACGCGGTGAGAGCATTGCCATTCTCGGACGTACCGGATGTGGAAAATCCACCCTTGTGCAGCACCTCAATGGTCTTCTCATCCCTCAAGAGGGGAGAGTTCTCGTTGATGGAGTAGATACACGGGTCAGAGGAACAGCGCTTCGCGAAATCCGGCGAAAAGTTGGGCTTGTATTCCAGTATCCCGAGGATCAGATGTTTGAGGAAACAGTTTTCCGAGAGGTTGCTTTTGCACCCCGAAATATGGGAGTGGAAGGAGAGGAGCTCGAGAATCGTGTGCGCTGGGCCATGACTGCTGTGGGCCTTGATTACGAGGCCCTAAAGGACAAAAGTCCCTTTGAGCTTTCTGGTGGACAGATGCGCCGCGTGGCTATTGCAAGCATTCTCTCGATGAAACCTGAAGTTCTCGTCCTTGATGAGCCAACAGCTGGCCTTGATCCCCAGGGAAGGACGATGCTCCTTGAGAAGCTCTGGGAGCTCAGAAAGCAATGGGGGGTAACGATTGTCCTCGTTTCCCACAACGTTGAGGATGTTGCACGCATTGCTGAACGGGTTGTGGTTCTTGAAAAGGGCAGGGTTGTCTTTGACGGTCCGGTACGGGAGTTTTTTGCTGACGAAGACAGGATGCGACGATGTGGCATTATTCCTTCGCCTCTCCTTCAGGCCACTTTTCTCCTTCGGAAGAGGGGTTTCGCTGTGCACCCTCCCCTTGTACCTTTTGAGTTTTACCTCGAGGTCAAAGAAAAAGTTCTTGCGAGGAAACGATCGTGTTCGGTAGAAGCGTAATCATCGGGCAGTACATTCCCCTTGACTCGGTAGTGCATCGTCTTGACCCAAGGAGTAAACTCCTCTTTGTGGCTTTTGGAATCGTGACGCTCTTCCTTGTACAGTCGTGGATTTCCTTTCTTTTTCTGGCAATCTTTTGTGGCGCTCTTGCTTGTGCTGCTCATCTCTCCCTCCGATACCTCCTCAAGAGCCTCCGTCCTCTTTGGGTTCTCCTCCTTTTGACGCTCATCCTGCATGTATTTTTCACTCCCGACGGGGTAGTTCTCTTTGGTTTTCTCAGGGTGTCTCCTGAGGGTTTCGTAAAAGGACTCTTCATTGCCGTGCGCCTCGTCCTTCTTGTTGTGGTGACCACTATTCTTACTCTCACAACCTCTCCGATAGAGCTTACTGATGGCATAGAGGGCCTTTTGAGCCCACTGAAACGGTGGGGATTTCCAGCGCATGAGCTTGCTATGATGATGACCATTGCCCTTCGCTTTATTCCTACCCTCCTTGAAGAGGCTGACCGTATCATGAAGGCCCAGATGGCACGGGGTGTGGATTTTGAGTCAGGGGGGCTCATGAAGCGAATACGTGCCCTTGTTCCTCTCCTTGTCCCCCTCTTTGTCAGCGCCTTTCGCCGAGCAGAGGATCTCGCCATAGCCATGGAGTCCCGCTGCTACCGAGGGGGGATAGGAAGGACGCGCCTGAAGGTTTTAGAATTCACCCCTCGTGACTACGTTTTTCTCTGCAGTGCCCTTTCGGTTTTTGTCCTTTCCCTCGGGATTTCCTGGGTTCTACGGTGAAGTGCCTTGCGGAATGTCCTCCTTCTTCTTGAATACGACGGGACACGCTATGCAGGGTGGCAGCGCCAGAAAGACTGTATCACCATCCAAGGTGTTCTTGAGGCAGCCCTTACCACTATCCTCAATCATCCAGTGAGTGTTCACTCTTCTGGAAGAACCGATGCAGGGGTGCACGCTCTGGGGCAGGTTGCCACGTTCACGACGGAACGATCCCTTGACTGTGCTACACTGCAGCGGGCACTTAGTGCTCTCCTCCCTCGGGACATACGGGTCATTCGAGTTACGGAGGTTCCCCTTGATTTCCATCCCCGGAAATCTGCACGGAAGAAACAGTATGTGTACGCTTTCTGGTGTGGTCCATGCCCAGTTTTCCTTAAGGCATACGTCTATCCTGTCTTGCAAAAGGTCAACTGGGACCTGGTGCGGGAAGGAGCGAAGCTTTTTGTTGGTTACCATGACTTTACTTCCTTCAGCTCTCCCTCCCCATGTTCTCCAGTACGGACCGTTTTCTCCCTTGACGTTTGTGTTCGGGATGATGCTCTTGTCCTTCTGTGGATTGAAGCTTCTGGCTTTCTCCACCACATGGTACGCATCATGTTTGGAGAACTCCTTCTCCTTGGAATGGGGAAAAGGTCTCTTGACGAACTTGAGACGATGCTTCGGCACCCTTCGTACACTGCATACCGCCGGTTCAGCCTTCCTTCTCAAGGTCTTTATCTCGTGCGGGTGGACTACGATGGAATCGATCCTTACGAGGGTCTTGAGCTTAAGGATATAGGCTTTATCGTGCCAGTTTGGACGAAGAAAAATGCTCAGAAAGCGCCCTCCCTTGTTGACAATTCTCAACCCCTGTGCTAAATTATCTCTTGCCCTGGGGGAACCAGGGCAAAAAGGAGAGCGCACCTTGAAAAGTGAATATTCCGCCTACTTCCTGAAGGTGGTACCGTACAAGCCAGGAAATCACGTCCTCTGTGAGGACTTAAAGAGTTTGTCATGGAGGGTTTGATCCTGGCTCAGGACGAACGCTGGCGGCGTGCCTAACACATGCAAGTCGTACGCAGCTTCCCCGACTCTCTGAGGAGGGGAAGGCTGAGTGGCGAACGGGTGAGTAACGCGTGAGTAACCTGCCTTGAGGAGGGGGATAACCCCTCGAAAGGGGGGCTAATACCCCATATACTCCAGGGCCGCAGGGCTTCTGGAGGAAAGCTGGCCTCTGCTCTGCATGCTGGCGCCTCAAGAGGGGCTCGCGTCCCATCAGCTAGTTGGTGGGGTAATGGCCTACCAAGGCGATGACGGGTAGCCGGCCTGAGAGGGTGTCCGGCCACACTGGGACTGAGACACGGCCCAGACTCCTACGGGAGGCAGCAGTGAGGGATCTTGGGCAATGGGCGAAAGCCTGACCCAGCGACGCCGCGTGGGGGAAGAAGGCCTTCGGGTCGTAAACCCCTGTTCTGGGAGAAGAACAGGAGAGGGGTGAAGAGCTCCTTTCCGTGACGGTATCCCAGGAGAAAGCTCCGGCTAATTACGTGCCAGCAGCCGCGGTAATACGTAAGGAGCGAGCGTTGTCCGGATTCACTGGGCGTAAAGAGCTCGTAGGCGGCTCCTTAAGTCTCACGTGAAAGCCCCCGGCTCAACCGGGGAGGGTCGTGGGAAACTGGGGAGCTTGAGGGCAGGAGAGGAGAGTGGAATTCCCGGTGTAGCGGTGAAATGCGTAGATATCGGGAGGAACACCAGTGGCGAAGGCGGCTCTCTGGTCTGTCCCTGACGCTGAGGAGCGAAAGCCAGGGGAGCGAACCGGATTAGATACCCGGGTAGTCCTGGCTGTAAACGATGGGTACTAGGTGTGGGAGGTTCGACCCCTTCCGTGCCGCAGCTAACGCATTAAGTACCCCGCCTGGGGAGTACGGCCGCAAGGTTGAAACTCAAAGGAATTGACGGGGGCCCGCACAAGCGGTGGAGCATGTGGTTTAATTCGATGCAACGCGAGGAACCTTACCAGGGCTTGACATGCTGGTGGTAGGAGCCCGAAAGGGTGACGACCCCTGGTTTCCAGGGGAGCCAGCACAGGTGCTGCATGGTTGTCGTCAGCTCGTGTCGTGAGATGTTGGGTTAAGTCCCGCAACGAGCGCAACCCTTGCCCTTAGTTGCTACCGGGGAAACCCGGGCACTCTAAGGGGACTGCCAGCGACAAGCTGGAGGAAGGTGGGGATGACGTCAAATCCTCATGGCCCTTATGCCCTGGGCGACACACGTGCTACAATGGCCGGTACAGAGGGTCGCGAACCCGCGAGGGGGAGCCAATCCCAGAAAGCCGGCCTCAGTTGGGATTGCAGGCTGCAACCCGCCTGCATGAACGCGGAATCGCTAGTAATCGCGCATCAGCCATGGCGCGGTGAATACGTTCCCGGGCCTTGTACACACCGCCCGTCACACCACGAAAGTCGACTTCACCTGAAGTCGCTGGGCTAACCCTCGATGAGAGGGAGGCAGGCGCCGAGGGTGGGGTTGATGATTGGGGTGAAGTCGTAACAAGGTAGCCGTAGGGGAACCTGCGGCTGGATCACCTCCTTTCTAAGGAGTCCAGAGGGAAGTAGGCGGAATATTTTCTTTCCAGGGTGCAGAGAGTGGGGATGTAGCTCAGCTGGGAGAGCGCCTGCTTTGCAAGCAGGAGGTCACGGGTTCGAGTCCCGTCATCTCCACCAGGGTTGGAAATGCCCTTGAGAAGCCACTTTCCGCCGCTGTAACATTTGCTCACTTCCTCTGGTTTCTGGCGAGTCAGGCGAACACTGTGAAAGCCGCTCTCTGGACTGTTCACCTCGAGGACTTTCTTTTGACCGGCAGGGTGGAAGGGAAAAAGCAGAAGACCCTCAAGTGGTACCGGGAAATCCTCACCCCTTTTGTGCGCTTTGTGGACCAGGAAGGACTGAGCCAGGAAACCCTGCGGAAGTACGTCAATTCTCTCGTGGACAGACTCAGAATAACCACCGTGGATACCCACATCCGGGCCATCAAAGCCTTTCTGCGCTTCCTCTACAGAGAGGGGCACCTGGAAGAGGATTTGAGCAAGACCCTCAAGCGCCCCAGGTTACCGAAGCAGTTCCCCCACGTCCTCAACGATGAGCAGGTCTTTGCCCTGCTCAAAGCCCCAAACAGGAAGACCTGGGAAGGGTTCCGGAACTACGTCATGCTCTTGACCTTCCTGGATACAGGACTGCGGCTTTCGGAACTGCTCACCCTCACGGTGGACCGGGTGAACCTCGTCCGGGGTTCCCTGCTCGTCCTGGGGAAGGGGGAAAAGGAAAGGGAAGTCTACATGGGAAGGACCCTCAAAAGGGAAATGAGCCGCTGGTTGAAGATGCGGGGCTTTTTCCCCTACGAGGACCGGGTTTTCGTGACGAGGGACGGAAGACCCCTGAAGAAGCGTGGTGTTGAGCAGATTCTGCGCCGTCTGGCAGAGAAAGCGGGAATCACCGGGGTACGCTGTTCCCCCCATACCCTGCGCCACACCTTTGCCACGAATTTTGTCCGCAACGGTGGGGATGTCTTCACCCTGCAGAGAATCCTGGGGCATGCAAACATCGAGACCTGCATGGTCTACGTCCACATGTCGGGGAAGCACATCCAGGAAAGCATGCTCAGGTACTCGCCCATAGACCGGATGGAAAGGGGGTGAGGGGATGAGGCGAATCGACGGGGAAGTGGTGCTTCACTTTTTCCTGTATTTGCCGGAAAGTGAAGAGGGAACGTTCTGGCAGAATTTCCAGGAAGGCTTTCGCCGCCATTCCTTCGGCTTCTTCTTCAACCCAAACAGGGTGCAGGAACTGAGCAACGGGAGGAAGGTCTGTCCCATGACCGCCATAGGTCCCAGGGAAGGGGTTGAGGGACTGCTTGCCTTTCTTGCCCCCTTCCTTGCCCCATGGCCTCTGGCGGAATACAGCGTGGAGCACAATTGACGGTGGTGCATTCCTGGTTAGGGTACATTTTCCCGTGATGGTATCCCCTAACAGGGTGAGAGCATGATGGTCTCTGCTCGCCTGTACTGTACCTTTTTTGCCCAGGCCTTCTATATCCTCGAATGGGATGAGGAAGGGGTTCTTGCCTATTTCGTGGACCCGAAAGAGGGGGTGAAGAAGGGCCTTTTCCTGCCCTCAGAGCTTGAGTACTTTGAGCTTGACGGGCACTTCACCCCTCAGGATATGACCGAAGAGGATATGGTGGCCTATGAGCGGAAGTTCTGGGGAGTGGCGGAAGCCCGCAAGAGGAAGCCCAAGTGTCCCCTCTGCGGGGGAAAGGACATCATCCCTGTGGGGTATGGGCTTCCGGACAGGGAAGCTGTGGAGAGGCTTGCAGGGAAGGTGTACTTCTGGGGGTGTATCGTTCCCCCCTATCCCCCAAAGTGGTACTGCAAAGGGTGCAAGCACTTCTTTGGGCGGAAGCTTCCGAAGTAGTGGGCCTCTTTTCGGGCTTCTCGCTGTTTTGGGGTGTGGGTTCCTGTGAGGCCCAGCAGTTTTTTTTCGCCCTTCTGGAAAAAATGGAAAGGAACCTCAGGCTTCTGGGGTTACGGTTTCCTCTGGCGGCCACTCAGAGGGTGGGGTGCTGTTCCCCGGGGTGTGGTGGACAACGCTTCCCCGGAAAGCCCTGATGATGGCTTCCAGGGTCCCATCCGGGTAGGCACCCTCTTCCCTTCTCCAGACCTTCCAGCCGCATTCCCCGCATTCCCAGTGGCGGAAGACGTCCATGACCCTGGGGGTGGGATAAAAAGTTGTCCTCTTCCCGCATCCAAAGCACAGGGCCTGGTGGGTGCCTTTTTCGAGGATGAGCTTCAGGGCTTCGCTGTGTGCCCTGATTTCCTCAAGAAGGGAAGGGGTGAGAGCCTTCCTCTTCCCCAGAACTGCTATCCTGCCACCCTTAAGGGCAACCGTGACCCCATCCCGCTTGAGCCTTTCAAAGAGCTCAATCGATGAGGACCTCGACATACTCTTCCCCCCTTTCTCCAAAGGGCCAATCGTCGAATGACTGAAGGGAAGGTTCGGAACTGTTGCCCATGTGCTTTTTCTGGTGGCGGTAAATTGAAGCATAACAGACCCCAAAGCGTTTCGCTACCTGGCGAAGTGAAACACCCGACTGCAGAGCCTCTTCGATATGGGTTCTCTCAGGATGCAGGCAAACAGAGCACCGCTTTCCTGTTACGTTTCTTGTTACGTTGTTACGTTTTTCTGTTACACTTAAGGATACCTCAGGCGTAACAAAGGGGACAGAAGCCGCATGGGAAGCAGTGTCAGCAAGTGGGGGGTCATAAGTGGTGGGTGTGTTACTCGTGTTACCGATGTTACCGTACTTCCGGTATTTTTCTCCATATATAGGAGATTCTGAAG
>JBDIWL010000031.1:0-10234 GCA_039638315.1 Candidatus Caldatribacterium thermophilum
TGCTTCAGACCAGTTGCCAGCCGGTCGAAGTATCCGTATACGCCGAGCGCTGAGGGAGGAACCTTTTTCCAATCGTTGCCCAGGATTTTCTTCATTTCGGCAACTGCAGTGAAGATTTCCTCCACGTGGTTCCCGTATTCTGCGTAGTCCTTTGGAATATTGCCACTTGCTATAAGCGACCCAACGGTTTTCCCAACCATAGCTGCAGTAAGTGTTGACCGTCCCATGGCTACGAGCTTCACGTATGGTGCGCCCAGGGCCAGTCCTTTGAAAATGTGGTCCTCCATGGTGAAACCACCAGCAATGGCAATAGCTGGAACGTGCTTGCCCTTTTCAGCAAGGAGCTTGGCATAGTTATAGGTGAGTGCTTCAAGGTACACGGTGGGAATGCCCCACTCATTCATCATCCGCCAGGGGCTCATTCCTGTTCCACCGCCTGCACCATCGACGATAAGGAGGTCGATGTTTCCTTCTGAAGCCGCCTTCAAAGCAAGGGCAAGGTCTCTTGGCCGGTATGCTCCAGTCTTCAGAGAGATGTACTTGGCTCCTCGCTTGCGTAATTCCTCAACTCGCTTTAGGAATCCCTCAAGGGAAGCCATACCAAGGCGGGAGTGACGCTCAAACTCCCGGATTCCACCCTTTTCTGCAAGGTCCTGAATAACCGGGTCATCGGGGTCGGGGAAGACAATGTACCCTCGATCCTTGAGCTGTTTCGCCCTCTTGATGTCAGGGAGCTTGATTTCTCCGCCAATGTCTTTTGCGCCTTGACCCCATTTAATTTCCACAAACTCTATCCCCAGCTGCTCAATAACGTACTCAAGAGTTCCAAAGCGGGAGTCCTCGACGTTTTCCTGAACAATGATGCCTCCATATCCATCTCTTTGCCACTCTTTAAAGAGTTTAATGCGGCGTTCCATCTCAGGGGAACGTACAACCTTTCCGTTCCGAAATTCTGCGTCGGGATCAACACCACAAACGTTTTCACCTACTCCGACCATAGTCCCAAAAAGGGCTGAACCAATGGCTACGCCCTCCCAGTTGTCGCGGGCGATAAAGGTAGAGCCAAGGCCCGTCGTGAACCAGGGTGCTCGGAGCTTTATGTTCCCAAGCCTTGTTTCGATGTTCACGTTTGGAAAGGTGGCTACATCTGGATCTGCGGCAACGCCCTGTGCTCCTACACATGTACCGTTGATGTTGAAATGGGAAAAGTCTACAGGATAGTCTTTCTGTGACCCAGAAGTGACCTTACCATAAGGCTTTGGATAGATGTACTCTCGACCCCGTATGGCTGATTTCCCAATTTCGCAGTATCCTGGGCATCCGTCAAGGCAGGTGACGCACATCCCGCTGAAAGGTGAGTAGTCTTTCAACCGGAGTCGAGTATTTGTGGCTTCAGAGAAATTGGGTTTTGAAAAGGACATTGCATAACACCTCCGTCATTGGAGTTTTTCCCCCTTGATGCTTGAAAGCGACCAGCGGTGGTCACTTCCCGTGCGAAAACAAAAAGGCGTTCAGCGCTTCCTTGCAAGCGCCAAACGCCATTGTTTGGCAAAGGACCCCTTTGTCCTTGACCTTCTTTGGTCGCTGAAAAGTTTAGTACCATAAAATCCCTGAGAAGTCAACAGATTCTGATATCTTATGTGCTTCTTGGTGTTTTTCCTTTCGGGGTAAGTTTTTCCTCTTACACCTCTTGCAGAAAGCTCCTTTGCGGCACATAATGAGAAGAGAGTTCTTTAAGAAGGGGGGCATGGATGTGAGGAAGTCTCTGATGCTTTGTGTGGTTGTTCTTTTGGTGCTCCTTGCTTTTAGTGTTTTTGCTGAAGCAAAGTACAAGATTGCCTTTGTACCAAAGCTTATCGGCATTCCCTACTTTAACGCTATGGAAGAAGGTGGTAAGAAGGCGGCGCAGGACCTTGATGTGGAGTTCATCTACACTGGTCCTGTGACAGCGGATGTGGCCAAGCAAATTGAAATTATCGACAACCTTATCACCCAAGGTGTTGACGCCATAGCAGTAGCTCCCAATGACCCGGCAGCTATCACCCCGGTCCTCAAGAAGGCCAAAGAGAAAGGCATCCTCGTTATGACCAGTGACACCGATGGTGCTCAGGATGTGCGGGATCTCTTCGTCAACCAGGCGCTCCAGAACGAAATTGGCTATACCGTTATGGATGAGCTTGCGAAAGCAATGAATTACGAAGGAGAATTTGCAATCGTTTCCTGTGGTCCTACTGCTTGGAACCTGAACATCTGGATTGCCTATGAGCTCGAGCGCCTTGCCCAGTATCCGAAGATGAAACTCGTCACCATCCGCTATGCAGAGGAAGACGTCCAGATGGCAATTAACGTGATGCTTGACCTTATCAATGCCTTCCCGAACCTTAAGGGCGTCATTGGTCAGTGCAGCACCTCTGCTCCCGGTGTAGCAGAAGCTATCGAACAGGCTGGTAAAAGCGGTCAGATTGTAGCTACAGGACTCTCAGTGCCCTCGATGATGGCCAAGTACGTGAAGAGTGGTACGGTGAAGAGCTTTGTTCTCTGGAACCCCATTGACCTTGGGTACCTCACCGTCTGGGCTGCAAAGTACCTCCTTGATGGGAACCAGTTTGAGGATGGAAAGGAGTACGAGGTTCCAGGGATTGAGACGAAGCCAAAGTACATTGCCAAGGACAAAATGCTTGTCCTTGGACCTCCAAAGGTCTTTGATGCTTCTAACATTGACCAGTACATGTTCTTCTGATTCCCCAGGGCGCCCGATGAGGGCGCCCTTTTTGTTGGGAGAGAATAGCGATGGAGTACCTTCTTGAATGTCGCAATATTGCCAAATCCTTTGGTGGTGTGCAGGCTCTTAAAGGGGTAGATTTCACCCTCCGCCCTGGAGAGGTTCACGCCCTGGTGGGAGAGAATGGAGCGGGCAAGTCTACGCTCATTAAGATTATCTCTGGTGCGCTTCTTCCGGACCGGGGCGAAATCTTCTACATGGGTCAGCCTGTGCGGATTGACTCCCCACGGAAGGCCCAGGAGATAGGAATTTCGACAGTGTACCAGGAACCCCTGGTGTATGGAGAGTTGAGCGTCCTTGAAAACATCTTCTTAGGACGGGAGATACGGACTCCGTGGGGAAATATTGATTGGAGGAAGGAAGAGGAAAAGGCACGGTTCCTTTTTGCCTCTTTAGGTCTCCCGCACCATTTTCTCCGGGAACCTATGGGGGAGCTGAGCGTTGGTTTGCAGCAACTTGTCCTTATTGCTAAGGCTTTGGTGTATGAGGCGAAAGTCATCATCTTCGATGAACCCACAGCTATTCTCACCGAACACGAGACGGAGCGGCTTTTCAACATTATTCACAAGCTTCGGGAACGAGGGGTTGGCATCATCTATATTTCCCACCGTTTGGAAGAGATTTTCCGCATTGCTGACCGGGTGACGGTGATGCGGGATGGGGAGGTGAAGGGCGAATTCCCCATTGGAGCTATCGACCGAGCAAAGATTGTGGAACTTATGGCTGGAAAGCTCCTTGTTGAGGAGATTGCTCGCAAGCGGTTCCGAGGGGATAAGCCGCTTCTTTCGGTCCGCGGGCTTACGAAGAGGCCCCGTTTTTTTGATATCTCCTTCGATCTCTTCCCAGGGGAGATTTTGGGATTTTTTGGTCTTGTTGGATCGGGGCGAACTGATGTGGCCCAGAGTCTATTCGGCCTTCTTCCTCCCGAAGCTGGCGAGGTTGTATTCAATGGAAGCAAAGTTCGCTTCTCTTCTCCCGAAGAAGCCATGAGTGCAGGTGTGGCCTATCTTCCCGAAGATCGGAAGGTCCAGGGACTTTTTCCCATCCAGAGCGTGGCATATAACATCTCTGTAACGGTGCTCCGGGAGCTTGTGCGCCGTCTCGGTATCGTGGATACCCGGAAGGAGCGAGACCTTGCAGAAAAGCACGTTCGGGAGCTCAATATTAAAACCCCTAACCTTCGTACCCGGGTGTACAGCTTGAGTGGCGGAAACCAGCAGAAGGTTGTTCTTGCTAAGTGGCTCTCGGTAACCCCCAAGCTCCTTATTCTCGATGAGCCGACGCGGGGAATTGATGTAGCTTCGAAATCGGAAATTCATAATCTCATTGCGCAACTTGCTGACCAGGGGCTGGGAGTCATGGTGATATCTTCAGAGCTTCCTGAGATTCTTAAAATGTCTGACCGGGTCATCGTCATGCATGAAGGGAGGATTACTGGAATTTTTGAGGGATCGGAGAAGACCGCAGAGAACATTATCCGTGCAGCTACTGGAGAGCGAATGGTTGTTTCCGGGGGTGTACGTGCGTGACCGATGAGAGACTGCGGCGCATTATTCGGCGGCGAGAGTTTACCGTCCTTGGACTCATTGTGGTTCTTATAGTATTTTTTTCCCTGACCACTGAGCGTTTCATGTCGGTCAGTAACCTCTCAAACCTCCTTTTGCAACTCGCCGGGACTGCCATATCAGCTATCGGCATGACTATGGTCATCATAACGGGGGGAATTGACGTCTCTGTTGGCTCAACTCTTGGAATGGCCTCTGTTGTGGCGGGGAAATTCCTTATGGGCGGGTATTCTCCCTTGCTCGTACTTTTTGCTGCTATTGGTGTTGGTCTTCTCATTGGCCTTTTTAATGGGGCGCTTATTGCCTGGGGAAATATCCCTCCCATTATCGTGACCTTAGGAATGATGAGTATTTTGCGAAGTCTTATGTACCAGCTTCTTGGCGGTCGATGGATCTCTGGCATTCCGCCGGCAATTCGGGTTATCGGTCTTGGAAAGTGGCTTGGGGTTCCCATCTCTATGTGGGTAACCATACTCCTTATCGCTTTTTTCACGTACTTTTTATCCTCCCGCCCTCTGGGTCGAGCCGTTTACGCCGTGGGAAATAATCCTGAGGCGGCACGAATTTCAGGCATTGATCTCAAGCGAACCTTACTTTTTGTGTATGCTGTCCTTGGGGCCTTAGCAGGATTCGCTGGTCTTGTGTACGTTGCTCGTACAGGTATTGTGCAGACGAATACGGGGAGTGGTTTTGAGCTTGAGGTTATTGCTGCGGTTGTTCTTGGGGGAACGAGTATTCTCGGTGGGCGGGGAACGGTTATCGGGAGTCTTCTTGGAGCTTTCCTTGTAGGTATCATCAAAAATGGCATGGTGCTCCTCAATGTCCCTGCCCTGAGTGAAGGGCTTGTTATCGGGGTCCTCATTATCCTCTCCGTTATGATCGATGTTATTCGAGCACGAGGGGAGCGAGTATGAAACAGATTATCGACCAGATTGTCGAGAACCGTGTGCTTTTTCTTCTGGTACTTTTTGTTATCCTTTTTGTCATCTTTGCTGCAAGCGTTCGCGGCTTCTTCACGTTCTATAACCTTACGAACATGACCCAGTACGGAGTAGAACTTGGGCTCTTAGCCCTTGCAGAGATGCTGGTCATTCTCTCAGGAGGTGGCGGCATCGACCTCTCGGTTGGTTCTATGCTCACCATTGTGGCGATGATTATTGGCGTCCTTATCGGGCGAGTGGGTGTGTATCCCTCTCTTGCTATTCTTCTTGGACTTTGTGCTGGTGTAGGGATGGGTTATCTCAATGGAGTCCTGGTGAGCTATACAAAAATCCTCCCTTTTATCGTGACCCTTGCTTCCCTTTACATCTACAAGTCGCTTGCGCTCATCATTGCTGTTGATCCACGCTTTGGGCCAAATCCGATGCCTGTATCGAATTTTCCTGAGTCCTTTTACTTCGTGGGACAGTATCGCATTGGGGGTATTCCTTTCCAGGTCCTCTGCATTTTCATCCCGGTTGTTCTCCTTCTCTACCTGCTCCTTGAGAAAAGCGTTTTTGGGCGGTACCTCTATGGAGTAGGAAGCAATGAAAGGGCTGCACTTTTTTCTGGTATTAATGTCGAGAGGGTACGGGTAACGGTTTACACTCTCTCCGGACTTTTGAGCGCTCTCTCAGGGTGGATTATCACTTCCCGTATTGCCAGTGCTCGTCCAGACATTGGAACGGGGTATGAACTTCAGGCCATTACCATAGCTGTTTTGGGTGGCGTGAGTATTAAGGGAGGAGAGGGAAAGATTGGAGGAGTCGTTCTGGGAATCGCTATCATTACCCTCCTTTACAACGGCATGCAGCTTGCGGGAATCCACCAGATATGGCAGCTTGGGTCCTTAGGGGTTGTCCTTGTTGGGAGTGTGCTCCTTAATCAGATGCTTCTTGCGCGGAGGAAAATATAGATTCTGGTTCATTGCTGCTTCCTGTTTCGTTGTCCTTTCTCTATGGCAAGAGCATGGGAGGACACTTCCGACTATTGTCCTTCTCTCTCCTTTAGAGGATGCGTATTTTTTCCCATTCCTTGAGGTTTTCTTGCGTCGCGTTTTGCCAGAGTACGAGGTTACGACTCTCTCCCCCGGTGGTACCCTTCCTCCCCGTGAGGAGTACATTATAGTGGGTTTTTCCAGGGAGCTCCAGCAGGTGGAGTTTCCTCAAGGAAGAGCTCGCTGTATCCTCCTCGGTGAAGAGGGTGGGGTTTCTGTTCCGCTTCTTGGACAGGTAACCTTTCTGTGGCAGGAAACTGCTTTGGCAATTTGCAGGAAACTGTGTGCTGAGGGAGAGAAGGGGCGTCTCTTTGCGGGAGAGAGCGCCCATCCTCTGCGCGTGCTCCTCGTGCGGCTTTGTGAGGGGAACTCTGGAAAACCTGTAGTTTTGGTCGATCGGGCTTCCCTTGCCCGTTCCCTTCTTGGGGAAGGAAAAGGATCGTTTTCCCTTGTGGTTCTTGAGGCGACCACAGAAATGCTCTTTGCGCTTCAGGAAGGGAAAATTGACGGTGTTGTTGATACCAGGCCCTCCCAGGTAGCGCAGTGTATTGCAGAGATGGTACAAGGCAAAACCAAAACATGTGTGGTTACGCCACTTTTTGTGACGCAGGAGAATATCTCCTGCGCCGATGCCTACGAGGTTGTGCGCCGTTGCCTTTCTTGTCATTAGAAGACACAAGGGTTACGCTTCATTCGAGTTTACCTCTTGCAAACTCGAATGAAACCGAGTAAAATACCACTTGCCCTGTTGGGCATGCACCTTGACAAGTGAATACCGTCTGGGGAAGCATCCTGCCGAAAAGTTTTTCAGGTTTGCGGTCAAGTTAGAAAGGGCACACGGTGGATGCCTTGGCGCCAGGAGGCGATGAAGGGCGTGGCTAACTGCGATAAGCCCCGGGTAGCTGTAAGCAAGCGATGATCCGGGGATTCCCGAATGGGGCAACCCACTGGGGCAAACCCCCAGTATCCTCCGCAAGGAGGAGGCGAACCGGGGGAACTGAAACATCTCAGTACCCCGAGGAAAAGAAAGAAAAACTCGATTCCCCAAGTAGCGGCGAGCGAACGGGGAAGAGCCCAAACCCAGAGAGTGCCAAAGCCCCTGGGCGTTGCTCTCTGGGGGTAGCGGGACGGAGAAGGGCCAAGCCAGGGTGCGGCCAGAGAGTTACCAAAGGGCGTCCGAGCCGAAGAGGACTGGAAAGCCTCGCCAGAGAGGGTGATAGCCCCGTAGGCGAAGGACAGCTCTCTCTCGGTTCTCCGTTCCCAAGTACCACGGTCCACGCGGAATTCCGTGGGAATCTGGGAGGACCACCTCCTAAGGCTAAATACTCCCTGGCGACCGATAGTGCACCAGTACCGTGAGGGAAAGGTGAAAAGAACCCCGGGAGGGGAGTGAAAGAGAACCTGAAACCGTGTGTCCACAATACGTGGAAGGACCATGGGAGGGACGTAGTCCCTTCCGGTTCGACTGCGTGCCTTTTGGAGAATGAGCCGGCGAGTTACGGGAGCTGGCAAGGTTAAGCACCTAAGGTGCGGAGCCGTAGGGAAACCGAGTCCGAACAGGGCGCAGAGTCAGCTTCCGTAGACCCGAAGCCAGGTGATCTACCCATGGCCAGGGTGAAGTGGGGATAAAACCTCATGGAGGCCCGAACCGGTGTGGGTTGCAAACCGCTCGGATGAGCTGTGGGTAGGGGTGAAAGGCCAATCAAACCTGGAGATAGCTGGTTCTCCCCGAAATAGCTTTAGGGCTAGCCTCCGGTGGTGAGGAGAGGGGGTAGAGCACTGGATGGGCTAGGGGGCTTACCCGCCTACCAAACCCAACCAAACTCCGAATACCTCTCCTTTGAGCCGGGGAGTCAGACTGCGGGGGATAAGCTCCGTGGTCAAAAGGGGAACAGCCCAGACCGCCAGCTAAGGCCCCCAAATGCAGGCTTAGTGGTAAAGGTGGTGGCGTTGCTGTGACAGCCAGGAGGTTGGCTTAGAAGCAGCCATCCTTTAAAAAGTGCGTAATAGCTTACTGGTCTAGCGACGCTGCGCCGAAAAATTCTCGGGGCTCAAGCCTGCTGCCGAAGCTGCGGAACAGGAAGGGCATCCTTCCTGTTGGTAGGGGAGCGTTGGGTAGGCCGTTGAAGCGGGACCGTGAGGACCCGTGGAGGTATCCCAAGTGAGAATGCCGGCATGAGTAGCGTTAAAGAGGGTGAGAATCCCTCTCGCCGTAAGCCTAAGGTTTCCTGGGGAAGGTTCGTCCGCCCAGGGTAAGTCGGATCCTAAGCCGAGGCCGAAAGGCGTAGGTGATGGGCAGCCGGTTAATATTCCGGCACTACCTGCCACCGTTTGAGGATGGGGGGACGCAGGAGGGTAGGCGAGCAGCCTGGAGGAATAGGCTGTCTAAGCCCGTAGGCGGAGGGAGGAGGCAAATCCCTTCCCTCGTGAACGCCGAGAGGTGATGGGGAGCCCCATTATGGGGCGAACTCGCTGATCCCACACTGCCGAGAAAAGCCTCTAACGATGGGCGGCAGGTATCCGTACCGCAAACCGACACTGGTAGGTGGGATGAATATTCTAAGGCGCGCGAGTGATCCCCCGTTAAGGAACTCGGCAATCTGACCCCGTAACTTCGGGAGAAGGGGTGCCCCACTAAGGTGCGTGGACTCGCTCCACAAGCCTGAAGGGGTCGCAGGGAATCGGCCCTGGCGACTGTTTACTAAAAACACAGGGCTCTGCTAAGCCGTAAGGCGACGTATAGGGCCTGACGCCTGCCCAGTGCTGGAAGGTTAAGGGGAGGGGTTAGCCGCAAGGCGAAGCTCCAAACCGAAGCCCCAGTAAACGGCGGCCGTAACTATAACGGTCCTAAGGTAGCGAAATTCCTTGTCGGGTAAGTTCCGACCCGCATGAATGGCGTAACGACTGGGGCGCTGTCTCGACGGGGGGCTCGGCGAAGTTTCAATGCAAGTGCAGATGCTTGCTACCCGCGACTAGACGGAAAGACCCCGTGAACCTTTACTGCAGCCTGATATTGAATCCGGGTGTGTCTTGTGCAGGATAGGTGGGAGGCGGAGAAGTGGGGGCGCCAGCTCCCATGGAGCCACCCTTGAGATACCACCCTTGACATATCCAGATTCTCACCTGCGGAAGTCATCCTTCCGAGGGACAGTGTCAGGTGGGCAGTTTGACTGGGGCGGTCGCCTCCTAAAAGGTAACGGAGGCGCCCTAAGGTTCCCTCAGCACGATTGGAAACCGTGTGGTGAGTGTAAGGGCAGAAGGGAGCCTGACTGCGAGAGGGACGCCTCAAGCAGGGACGAAAGTCGGGCCTAGTGATCCGGTGGTGCCGTGTGGAAGGGCCATCGCTCAACGGATAAAAGGTACTCCGGGGATAACAGGCTGGTCTCCCCCAAGAGTCCACATCGACGGGGAGGATCGGCACCTCGATGTCGGCTCGTCGCATCCTGGGGCTGGAGCAGGTCCCAAGGGTTGGGCTGTTCGCCCATTAAAGCGGTACGCGAGCTGGGTTTAGAACGTCGTGAGACAGTTCGGTCCCTATCTGTCGCGGGCGCAGGATACCTGAGGGGAGCTGTCCCTAGTACGAGAGGACCGGGATGGACGGACCTCCAGTGTTCCAGTTGTCCTGCCAGGGGCATCGCTGGGTAGCTGTGTCCGGATGGGATAAGCGCTGAAAGCATCTAAGCGCGAAGCCCACCCCAAGATGAGGTATCCCACTGGGTCGACCAGGTAAGACCCCGGGAAGATGACCCGGTTGATAGGCCCCAGGTGTACGGGTGGCAACACCTTGAGCCGAGGGGTACTAATCGGTCGAGGACTTGACCGCAAAGCTTTTGAGGATGCTTCCCCAGAGGTATAGAGGTTTCCCGGTGGCCATAGCGGAGGGGAAACACCCGGAACCATTCCGAACCCGGA
>JBDIWL010000032.1:0-10168 GCA_039638315.1 Candidatus Caldatribacterium thermophilum
CCCGGGCATGAATCATACCATTGAGGAAAAGGACAAAGCGGTGGGCAATACGATTGATATCCCGAAGCGTTAACGAGGAATCGTCAAGCTGTCCGTCTTCAAGGTACATCCTCACGATATTCCGCACCGTTACCTCCACCCGGCGGGGTGTGGGGTCTTTCATACTCCGTATCGCCGCCTCGACACTATCGGCAAGAAAGACAATAGCCTCTTCCGGTGTCCGGGGAAGAGGGCCAGGGTACCGAAATACGTCACGGTTCACGTTGTCCTTTCCAGTTCGCAGGGCCTTCTCGTAGAAGTACCGAACAACACTCCTTCCGTGGTGCGACTGGATGATATGCTGCACCTCTCTGGGGAGACGAAATTCCCGGGCAATCTCAAGACCATCGCGGACGTGGTTCACGATAACGAGCACACTCAAGTACGGGGAAAGCCGGTTGTGAATGTTCCGCTCAGGGTTCACCTGATTCTCGATGAACCACTGAGGCCGCTTGAGCTTTCCTATATCGTGGTAGTATGCCCCCACCCGGGCAAGAAGCGTATTTGCTCCAATCTCCTCGGCTGCCACCTCGGCAAGATTCGCCACGACGAGACTGTGGCTATATGTCCCTGGGGCCTCGAACATGAGCCGTTTCAGCAAGGGATGGTTTGGGTTGAGGAGTTCCATGAGACGGACATCGGTGGTGACGTGGAAGAGGTGCTCAAAAAGGGAGATACTCCCAAGGGCAACAAGCGAAGCCATGAGGCCCCCAGCTCCCGCGTATGCCAGGGCAGTGAAAAGCTGGGTTCTTGTGACATCCTCAGAGAAGGAGGTGAGGGCCACGGAGGCTCCTCCAAAAAGGGCAAGCACTCCCCCTGCTCGAACGAGGTACCGGCGCTGGAAAGATTTCCCAAAAAAGATGGGAAGCACAAGGTGCACAAAAAGGAGCATGCCCTCCTGGAAACTCGTGCACCACGCCCAGAGAAGAAGCGGAAAGAGAAGAAGTGATTCCCCAAGAGCCACCTCTCGCCCAAAGAGCGTAAAAAGCACAAGGGGGAGGGCACCCACCACAAGGAAAGTTCCGGAAACACGGGTGGTCAAAAGACTCAAAGCAAGAACAGTACCCAAAGCCACCGTACGTACCAGAGACCCCACCGGATCCTCAAGAAAGCGAGGCGCAAAGCGAGAAAGGTACAGGTACTCCAGGAACACAACTCCGGCAACGAAAAAGAGGAGAACAACCACTCGCAGGAAACCCCGTTGCCCCTCAAGCATTCCAAGGGCCTCGAGAGCCTGCATATGCGATTCGGTCACGATATCTCCCCTTCGAAGGAGCACTTCCCCCTGGCGGATAATCCGCCGAACTGGCTCAAAGGAGGCAAGCACCTGCTCTTGGAGCGCAGCGGTTTTTGCCTCATCGATAACCGCATTTGGCCTGAAAAAACGTGCCACCAGGAGTCCCGCAACCCACATAGCCTCCCCAGGAAGACCGCTTTCCTCGATTCGGGCATTCATGACAAGGAGCACCTGAGGTGCCTCTTCGCGGGAAACAGGCTGGAGGAAGAAATGCGTGGCAAAGAGGTCGTAGAGTAACCCCCGAAGTGCCCCGTAGGTATCCTGAGGAGCCTCAAGAAGCCAGGAAATGGTCTTTGGCGTCACGTTCCACTTCCGGGCGAGGTTCTCAACAGTCTCAGGAAGAGGCGGAAGAGCCGCCTTTCGGACATCCTCAAGAGCCGAAAAGAATCCTTCGATCTCCTCTTTAACCTGGTGCACCAGAGCTTCATCCACCCGGTACACCGGGGGAATTGCAGCAAGAACTTCCTTCTTACGTCTTTCCGTCGCTACGGCGTCAACGATTTCCACAGTCCTGGGAGCAACAATATCCCGGGGACTTATCTGCCCTTCCCGAAGAACGGCACCCTGGAACAAGAGAGGAACACCAAGGAGGATAAAGAGGGAAACCCCATGGGCGATGGAGTAGATAACGTAGAGAGAGGAGACAGGTTTATCTCCTCGCCATGTTCGCCTCAAAGCGCTCATAGGCAAGGATAATCTTCTGCACAAGGTGGTGCCGTACCACGTCCTTTTCGGAGAGGTAGACAAAAGAAATCCCGGGGATATCGCGGAGAATCTCCTGGACCACTACGAGCCCGGAGCGTTTTCCCGGAGGTAAGTCCACCTGGGTAACGTCTCCTGTGACCACAACTTTCGAACCAAAACCCATCCGGGTGAGGAACATCTTCATCTGCTCTGAGGTCGTGTTCTGTGCTTCGTCAAGAACGATGAACGAGTCATTCAGCGTTCGTCCCCGCATGTAGGCCAGAGGGGCAACCTCGATAATCCCCCGCTCCGTATACCGCTGGAATCGCTCAGGAGAAAGCATCTCATAGAGAGCATCGTACAATGGTCGAAGGTACGGTTCGATTTTCTCTTTGAGGTCTCCAGGAAGGTACCCAAGGCTCTCCCCCGCCTCCACAGCAGGACGCACAAGGACAATGCGACCAACCTCTTTCCTCTGCAGTGCAGCACAGGCCATAGCCATGGCAAGATACGTCTTCCCTGTACCTGCAGGACCTATGCAGAAGGTAATATCAGAACTCCGCACTGCTCGGACATACTGGAGTTGCCCTGGGGTCTTTGCCCGAATCGGTTTGTGGGAGGCGGTAACAAAGATGGTTTCCTCGTCTTTCCACCAGACCTTTTGCGTTTCCCGAAAACTTATGGCCATTCGACGCAGATCTTCAGGCGTAGGTTCTGCCCCTTCCTTAAGGAAATCAACGAGTTCTGTAAGGAACCGTTCAGCAAGACCTAAATCTTCTTTCCCCTTTCGCCTAACGACAACTGTGTCGCCCTCGATACTCACGTCAACTTCAAACACACTCTCAATAACCCGCACGTTCGCATCAAGGAACCCAAAGAGCTTCTGCGCTTCCTTGATGCTCCCAAGGGTCAAACGGAACTCCTCATTCCGAATCGATACCTCCGGAGACAAGCCTCTCTATCACCCCGCTTCTAAGATTTTCCGGACAACCTCAGAGACCACTTTCCCCTCTGCTCTCCCCTCCACCTGGCGCATGACCTCTTTCATAACGCTTGAGAAAGTGGGCTTCTCGGGAAAAGCCGCTATGGTACTTCGAACTAAAGACACAAGCTCTTCTTCGGTCAGCGAGGGGGGAAGGAATTCGGTAAGTACCGCTATCTCCTGCTCGGTTTGCTTCACGAGGTCTTCACGACCAGCCTGGCGAAAGTACCCAAGGCTTTCTTCTCGCTTTTTTATGCCCTTGCGCAGAAGCGCTACAATTTCACGGTCTTCAAGGGGAGCGCGCTTCTCTATCTCGGCGTTGCGTATCTCGGAAAGCACAAGGCGAATAGTATCAAGACGCACTTGATTCCTCGCCTTCAGGGCTTCCTTCATTGCCGCCTGCAGGCGAGCCTTGATACCACTATCGGTCATCGCTTCTTTCTCCTCCGGGCCTGCTCCCGTTTCCTCCTGCGTTCACTGGGCTTTTCGTAGTGCTCGTGGCGTTTCATTTCAGAAATAATGCCATTCCGTTGACACTTCTTCCGAAAACGCCGCAACGCCTCATCGAGACTTTCGCCTTGCCCAATACGGACTTCAGTCACTGCTATTCCTCCCCTGCTTTAAAGTACAACCATTATAGGTTATGAAAAAGGGACTGTCAACGAGTAACCTTGCTCTTTGTCGTGCCTCGTGGTAAGCTCAAGAAAAAGTGCACGGAGGAAGACCATGGAGTACTTTCTGGGGATTGACCTTGGAACCCAAAGCGTGAAGGTCGTCTGCTACGATGAAGAGGGGAATTTTGTTGCTTCTTCAAGTCGCGAGTACCCGATTCTCACCCCAGCTCCAGGACACGCCGAGCAGCATCCAGAAACCTGGTGGGAGAAGACAAAAGAGGCTCTTCAAGAAGTTCTCTCATCCCTTCCTGAACCGAATATCCGCGCCCTGAGTTTTTCGGGACAGATGCACGGAACAGTGATGCTTGATGAAAACCTTGTGCCACTTTATCCTGCCATCATCTGGGCGGACCAGAGAAGCCACAAAGAGGCAAAATACATTCGGGAAAAAGCTGGTGATTACCTGAAAACAAGCGCCGGGAGCGACGTAGCCACTGGCTTTATGGCGGCAACGCTCCTTTGGGTTCGAGAGCATCTCCCCGAGGTATACCGGAAGATTCGGTTTGTCCTCCTCCCTAAGGATTACCTTAAGGTCAAAATGGGGCTTCCTCCATCAACAGACGTTGCCGATGCTTCATCCACCCTTCTTTTCAACATTCGCCTGCGCAACTGGTCTGAGGAGATGCTCGCGCTTCTTGGTCTTGACCGACTCATCTTCCCCCCAGTCCACGAATCCACCCAGGTCATAGGAGAGGTGCAGCAAAAGGTTAAAGAGGAACTCGGTATGAAAGGACCATGTCTTGTTGTGGCAGGAGCAGGCGACCAGCACTGCGCTGCCCTGGGCAATGGGATCACTGAAGAGGGAGAACTCCTCGTCACCATCGGTACAGGAGGGCAGGTTTTTACTCCCCTTACCCAGCCCCTCATCGACGAAAAACTCCGCATTCACACTTTCTGCCACGCTGTTCCAGGATTCTGGCACCTCCTTGGAGCAACGCTCTGCGCAGGGCTTTCTCTGAGCTGGTTCAAAAAATCGGTCCTTGACTCCGCCGTCCATGCCTTCGATTTTGGGAATCTCGACCAGGAGGCCCAAAGGGTTGAGGCAGGATGTAATGGCCTTCTCTTTTTCCCCTACCTCATAGGGGAGCGAACTCCCCACATGGATCCCCATGCCCGGGGAGCCTTTGTGAATCTCCACCTGACGCACCAGCGGGGGCACTTCATCCGGGCCATCATGGAGGGTGTAGGCTTTGGACTGAAAAGCGCTGTCTCAGTCTTCCAGGAACTGGGGGTAGAATTCCAGCGAACAGTGTTCTCCGGGGGCGGAGCACGAAGTACCCTCTGGCGAAGGATTGTCGCCTCTATTCTGGATATGCCTCTTTTCACCACCCAGGTCAGAGAAGAGGCCGCCACAGGGGCGTGTATCCTTGCCATGGTGGGGAGCAAACACTTTGAGAACCTCGACGAAGCCACAAGAAGGATTGTTACCTACACCCACCCCACACTCCCTGAACCGAAGTGGGTGGAAGTGTACCAGGAACTCTATCGGAAGTTCGAGCAAGGATACGCCGCCCTCCGGGATTTCTTCCCGAATCCTTAGCTTCCTCTCCGAAACTCGTTGGAAATACGCTCAATACGGGCAAATCGCTCCGCATCGATTTCGATGTGGAAAACCTGAGCGATCACCTGAGTCCATCCATGGATAAAGTAAATCCATCCGTCCTCCACATGGAGGTGCCGCTCCTTTGCCTGAGCCAGCGCCTGGTGCATGAACTTGAGGTCTCCCCGGTAGTTGATCTCCCACACAAGGCTGTACATGGGGAAAACACACGCATCGGTGAGTGGGGATCCCGGGCGGTCCTTGCCGAGTCCTGTAGCGTTCACGATAAGGGAATACGGCTTCACCCGCGCCAGTACTGCGTCGTTCACCTCGGGAGTCGGGGCGTGGATGTACTCAGCGTTGATATCTGGGTTGATTTTCGGCATGAGTTCCTTCATGGCCTCAAGGCGAGGGGTGCTCCGGTTTGTAACGTAGAGTTTCGTGGGCATGTTCTCCTTCTTTTTGGGGTCGAAAAGATATGCCGCAATCGCCCGGGCACTTCCCCCGGCCCCCATGATGAACACCTCTCCTCCGTGGTCCTTCCAGAAGTTCGGTGGAATGAAAGCCTCCATGGCAAGACCACTGGATATGGGGTCCTTTGCATGCCCTTCAAGACGTCCGTCGTTTTTCGAGATTGAGGAGAGTTCCCCAAAAAGTTGAGCGTAGGGGTCGAGGTAATCAAAGAGGTCCTTTGCTGCTTCATACAGGTCAATCTTGTGCGTTGTAACAAGGGCCCCAAGGGAAAGGGGATCCTCCTTGATGAAGGAAACTACTTCCCGGTACACCTCCCGGGGAGCATGGATTTCAATGTCAATCCCTTTGAGAACCGCGTCCTTGAGCCCTAATTCTTTCGCCCAGAGTGGAAAGAGCTTCATAATTGAGGACTGGGACGTAGTAACACCGATAAAGTACATGGTTGGTTGCGTTGCTTTCTCAGGAAGCCGGAAGCTCATGTTACACCCTCCTCATCCTCGAGATTTCCACTTCGGATTGTCCCGTACGACAACCTTCCCATCCTCTTCAAGGATGATCTTGGGAAAACCAGTCTCTTCGATAGTGGCGTAATCGTGTCCTGCATCGGCCGGAAAAATGCAGTAGAAAATCAGGGGTTCCTTGCCCACATTGACGGAGCGATGTGACCAGAACGGAGGAATATATGAAGCTGTTCCAGGGTACATGGGGAGAACCTCACATTCTCCCTGAGGCGAAGCCATGATGAGCCGACCTTCACCCCGAAGGCAGAAGTAAATCTCCGCTGTATCGAGCTTTTCATGGAGATGCCCCTTGGTCAGGAAAAACTCTCTCCCCACTTTCCCAGGGTAGATAATGGTCGTGCAATGGGCAAGGTGTCCAGGTTCCTCAGGAATCTCAGCATATATGACCTCGTATACGAGAGGATCTCCCTCCTCAAGCATTGCTGCTACGGCGTCCTGGTCCTGGAAGATGTGTTTCACGTCACTCAGGCGACGCACGACTCGTTTCCCTGGCTTTAGTTCTCCAGTGGCAAAATCCACAAAGACGTTAAAGGGTTTCATAGACGCATCTCCTCTCTTTCTCCTACGGAATAAGAACAACTTTTAGGGCATCCTTCCCCTCCATAAGCTGCAACCCCTCTGCAATGGCTTCAAGGGGAAGGGTATGGCTCACAAGGTACGAGAGATCGAGTTGCTTTTGCACAAGAAGATCCAGGGCAAGACGCACGTGGAAATTGTTTGAGCGAGTTGTTCCGGTCACAAGGAGCTCCTTATAGTGGATAAGGTTTGTGGCAAGGGGCACTTCGGGGGTTCCTGGCGGAAGGCCTCCAAAAAAGTTTATCCGTCCAAAGATTCCAGCTACCTCCAGCGCTTCCCTCTGCGCATCGGGGGCTGGAGCAGCCACAATGACCACATCCACATCTTTGAGGACATCACGAACCCTTTTCTCCCCCACGACAAGTGTCCGGGCTCCTCTTGCCGCAGCTCTCTCAAGGCGAGATGGACTGATATCCGCTACCCAGACTTCACGAGCTCCAGAAAGGCGGGCAAGCTCAAGGAACATGAGGCCTATTGGCCCTGCACCGTAGATGAGAACCGTGTCGCGGAAACTCACCGAAAGGGGCAAAAACCCATGAACCACACAGGCCAGAGCCTCTACGAAGGAAAACTCTATAGGATTCACCTCAGGAGGAAGAGGAAAGACATTCCCTTGACGGACCGCTTCTTCGGGAATACGCATGTATTCGGCAAAACCACCATCCTCGGTAATCCCCAAGGCTTTTCCAAAAGGACAATGGTGTTGCGCCCCAGAGGTACAAAAACGGCACTTTCCGCAACCATAATTCGGAGCAACAAGAACAAGCATCCCCTCTTTGAGGTCCTGCACATCACTGCCGACTTCCACGATTTCCCCCACGACTTCGTGGCCCAGAATGCGTTGCGTCCCTTCCGGAATAGACCCATGACCCCTCCGGGCAATCCGAAGGTCCGTCCCACAGAGACTTGCCGCGCGTACCCGAATGAGCACCTCACCCCGTCCAATTCGGGGAACGGGAACATCCATAATGCGTACTGCCGGAGGATAGGAAAAGACCGCCGCCTTCATTGTTGCCCCCTTTCTCTACCGCAGAAGCGCCCTGAATCGTGTCATAAGGTCGTTCATTTTCTCCATGGTCTCAAGGTAAAAGGGAAGGAATTCCCGGTACTTCCTGTGGAGTTCCGCATCGGGCTCAAAAACCGAAACCTTTGCAACAGACGCAAAGGCCTTTTCCTGGAGGTCTGAAAATACCCCAACCGCAAATCCTGCCACCATTGCCGAACCCCAGATGGAGAACTCTTCCCGATTCAGGGTGACATAGGGTATACCGAGAATACTTGCCTTGAGGCGATTCCAGAATGCTGATTTCGCCCCACCGCCAATAACCCGAACTTCTGAGAAGCTTACCTCAGGCATGAGTTCTCGCAAAACCTTAAGGTAGAAAGCGTACTCAAAGGCAATACCCTCAAGGATAGCAAGAAAGAGGTGTTCCCGGGTATGGTCCCAGCTGAACCCGGCAAAAACCCCCCGAAGGTACGGTTGCGTGGGGCAGTTCCTCCCCCGAAGGTGAGGCAGGAAAATAAGCCCTGAAGGAGGGTGCACCTTTTTCTCCACCTCTTCATTGATGCGGGCGAAGGCATCGGGTAACAAGGCAAGGTCCCGGAAAAGCTCGTTCTTTGCCCACTCTACGTCCATACCTCCTCCGTTAATGTACGCCATGGGGTAGTAGTACCCTTCAAGGACAGAGCGTGGGAAAAGAAGGGTTTTATACTGCACATCGGGGACAAAACGGTCTACAAAGACGGCAAAACACGATGCTGTTCCAGCGATATCAAAGGCAATTCCAGGTTTAACCACCCCTGCCCCCAGGGTATTTGCCGCCTGATCCCCACACCCAGCAACAATGGGAATTCCCGAGGGAAGACCCATGGCCTTTGCCCACTCATCCTTGAGGTACCCCACAACCTCCCAGGGTGAGACGATACGGGGCATTTTCTCCTTCTCAATACCAAAAAGCTCGAGAATCTCCTCGTCCCAGCTCTTCCTCTCAAGATCGGCAAAGCAGGAAAAGTGGATGTACGTGTAGTCGATATACGTTGCGTCTCCCCTGAGTCCGGCGAGTTTCTGCGCTATCCAGCATGCGGGAACGGTGAATTTGGCAATGCGCCGGTACACTTCAGGGTGTTCTCTCTTCCACCAGAGTATTTTCGGCCCGTGGTTGATGCTTGGTCCCATGCCAGATTTTCGGATAATGAGCTCCTCAGCTTTTCGTTGCATCTCTTCCGCATACGGAGCAGAGCGCACATCAAGCCAGGAATCGTACGGGGTTGCCGCTTCCCCCTCCACATCCACCCCCATAATACCCGCCATCTGGCCATCAAGAGCCAGAGCAAGGACGTCCTTGGGGTTCACTCCGCTCTTTTCGATGACCTCCTTCACCGTACGCACAACCGAGAAGAACATCTCCTGAGGGTCCTGGGTTACGCTCCCATCCTGACCGTAGATAATATTCGAACTCTCCCGGGCAATAGCCAGAACATTCCCTTCAGTATCAAAAATTCCAGTCTTTGTGGCCGTCGTTCCAAGGTCGCACCCAATGAGAAAGGCCACCTTTACCACTCCCCCACCTCTACTGGTTTTCCAAGGGCAAGGGATGCGTGCCCTGCCTCGACAATCCGCACCACCCGAAGCCCATCTTCAAGGGAAGGGACTGGTGCCGTATCGGAAAGGATGGAACGAATGAAGGCCTTGAGTTCTTCAAGGTACCCATCCTTGAAACGGAGCGCCCATCCCGCCTGGGTATCGCGGACTGCCTTCTTGTCAAGGGTATAGAGGACAGGGCCTCTCCCTTCCGTTTCCCCAATCCGAATCATGCCCTTTGTTCCCAGAATCTCCATCCGGGCATCGTACGCATACCCCACAGGGCATCCCCCATCGACAATGCCAAAGGGGCCATCGACAAAAGTCATGGTGAGGAGGTAATGGTCATAAAAATCAGGGAAAGACTCCCGCGCCTCGGGAGATTTAAAGTTTTTAGCCTCCATAAAAACTCGCAAGGGCTTCTTCTGGGCAAACCATAAAACAGCATCGATATCATGGGATGAGACTTCTGCAAGCATGCCCCCACTTTTCGTCCGGTCCCAAATCCAGGAAGGAGGAAGGCCAGGACCTCTTCCTGTGGATTTCACAAGAACGAGGTCACCAATGACTCCCTCCTGCACCATCGAGAAGGCCTGGCGAATCTCAGGATCGTAGCGGCGCATGAAGCCAATTTGGAACTTCACTTTCGCCTCCTCGATAGCTCTTTTCATCGCCAAAGCTTCCTCAAGATTCTGCGCAAGGGGCTTTTCACAGAAAATATGCTTCCGAGCACGCGCCGCCTTCTCGACAAGGTCGCGATGGGTGAACGTCAAAGAAGCAATACACACCGCATCAAAAGC
>JBDIWL010000033.1:0-9875 GCA_039638315.1 Candidatus Caldatribacterium thermophilum
CCGTATCGTATCGCCTCAGGGACTGGCTCATCTCGCGGCAGCGGTACTGGGGTGCCCCAATTCCCATTATCTACTGTGACCGTTGTGGAGAAGTCCCGGTGCCTGAAGAAGACCTTCCTGTTCTTTTACCACCCAATGTCGATTTTCTCCCCACCGGACCTTCGCCTCTGGCAAGGTGCGAGGAGTTCGTGAATACCACCTGTCCTTACTGCGGTGGTAAGGCGAAGCGGGAAACCGATACCATGGATACGTTCGTGTGCTCTTCCTGGTACTATCTCCGGTACTGCTCTCCCTGGGCTCAGGATAAACCCTTTGAGAAAGAGGACATCGATTACTGGATGCCCGTTGACCAGTACATTGGTGGCGTGGAGCACGCCATTCTCCACCTCCTCTATGCCCGCTTCTTCACAAAGGTCCTCTACGACCTTGGCCTTGTGACCTTCCGGGAACCCTTTACGAACCTCTTTGCCCAGGGTATGGTGACAAAAGACGGGGCAAAGATGTCGAAATCGAAGGGGAACACGGTGAGTCCAAGAGATATTATCGAAAAGTTTGGTGCCGATACCGTTCGGGTTTTCATTCTCTTTGCAGGTCCCCCAGAGCTCGATATGGAATGGTCTGACCGGGGCGTGGAGGGAGCTTTCCGCTTCCTCAACCGGGTATGGCGAGTGGCCAACGACATTCTTGCCCTTGTACCCCAGGAAGGTGCACCTTGTGACGAGAAGGAGTACAGTCGCCTGGAGCGGCGGGTACACCAGACCGTGTACAAAGTGGATACGGACATCACTGAGAAGTTCCACTTCAACACCGCCATCAGTGCCATGATGGAGCTTCTGAACGATATGACCGAGTACCTGCGCTTTGTTGAGGAAAAAGGTGTCCATGCAAAGGAAAAGGAGCTCCTCCTTTCGGCGGCAAAGACCCTTGTGTCCCTCCTCAACCCCATCGCTCCTCACATCACCGAGGAACTCTGGGAACTCCTCGGGGGAGAGGCGTACCTTTCCAAGGCCCCCTGGCCGGAATACGATATGGCAAAGCTCTACGAGGATACCGTAGAAATCGTCGTCCAGGTGAACGGCAAGGTCCGTGGAAAGGTTGTTGTGCCTCGAGGACTTGCAGAGGAAGAGGTGCTCAGGCGTGCCCTTGAGGATGAGCGTATCAAGCAGTGGCTTGATGGGAAATCCCTGAAAAAGTACATCTACGTTCCTGAGAAGCTTGTGAACATTGTGGTATGATATCGCTCTCAAGAAGGGAGAGGATTATTGCTCTCTGTGCGTCCCTCTGTGCCTTCCTCTTCATAGGGGTTGTGTGGTGGCTCCAGCGTCCAAAAGTAGAAGCTCCCCCTCCCCTTGTCGTGCATATCGAGGGAGCGGTGCAACATCCTGGGGTCTACGAGGTTCCCCAAGGAACACGCCTTTTTGAGCTCATTGCACGCGCCGGGGGAGCAAAAGAAGATGCCGATCTTCGAGGGCTAAATCTTGCTGCTCCCCTCTACGATGGACAGAAAGTCACCATTCCTGCGCTTTTGCCCCAGGAGGAAAAAGGAGAAGGTTCCTCAGCTGCCTCGCTGGCGGCGCAACGCTCTGCAGCGCCCCTTGTGAATGTGAATACCGCATCCCAGAAAGAGCTCGAATCCCTCCCCGGGATCGGTGAGGTTCTCGCCCAGCGAATTATCGAGTACCGGGAAACGCATGGGCCCTTCCAGACTCCTGAGGACCTCCTCAAGGTCCGTGGCATTGGACCGAAGAAGCTTGAGAAGCTCCGGGACCGAATCACCTTTTAAGCTGGTGGTGCTTCTTCTTTTGGCTCTTCCCGGTACGAGACGTCCCGGATGTTCACATCGACCCGGGTCACAGTCATTCCCGTTTTCGTCTCGACGACGTTCTTAACTTCCCTTTGGATTTTCCTGGCGACGTCAATGAGCACCGAGTCAATATCAGCAATGATGGCAATCTCAAGGTGAACCGTTTTGTCTTTGACCTCGACCTTGACGCCCTTGTTGAGCTCCCGTTTCCCGATGAGAGCGCTGAGCGATGCCGCTGGAACCCCGGCCATTCCTGTGACTCCGGGAACCTTCATGGTGGTTATTGCGGCAAGAGTGGCGATGATGTCCGGAGCTATGGTGATTTCCCCAAGGACCTCTGGGGTTTCGTGCTTTACCTCAGGTTGTGGCAACTCGTGGTACTCTTCGTTCATGGTTCCGCCTCCTTTCTTCCTTAATTGTACACGAAGCGGCGCTCCACGTACATGGCAAAGAGGGGGTCGAGAATTTCATACTTCCCTGGGGAGAGCTTTTCCACAATACCGTAGTCAATGAGTTTTGTGAGGATTTTCTGTAAGAGCGCAGGACTCGAGATGCCCCAGCGGGCAAGGACCCGGGGATTGAAAATTTCCCGCTCTTTGGAGGCAAGAAGGGAAAGAACCTTTTTCAGGTGTCTGTACCCCAAAGCCTCAAGGAGGACGTCGTAGTTATAGGATTCATGGTGCAGCAGCGTATCGACGGCGGCATCCACTATGTCCTTTGTCACCCATCGGGTGGCCAGGTTCCACACCTCATAGGACACGAATTGCACGTAGTAAGGGTGCCCCCGGGTGATGGCGTAGAGGTGCTCGAGGGCTTCACGCTGTGCCGGCTTTCCGCTTTTTTGGAACTGCTCCTCAAGGTACTGTATCGTCTCCTCTTTTGGGAGGAAGCTCCCCAGGTCGACCCGCTTTGCCGAATAGTACAGAGGACCGCTGGCCTGGAAAAAGAGCTTCTCCAGCATGTGCTTCCGGGAGCCGGAGAAAATGTAGCTCACTTCCTCTTGCTTCTGGAAGACGCTCCGGATGTACCCGGGGAGTTCCGGGAGAATCCGCTCATACTCCTGGAATTCGTCGAGGATAACCACAACCCGGTTTTTAAGGGCGCTTGCCAGGCTCTGGGGAAGGTGCAGTGCCTCGGAGAGGCTTTCGGTTTCCGGGACGGTGGGGTTGAGGGAGAAGGAAACACCCTTGAGGCTCAAACTGAAGGATACGTGGTGGGCGAGTTTACGCAGGTGCTGGGAGACAAAGGCTACCGGATTCTCTTCCCTGAGGATGGCGTATGCCCCTTGAATGAGCTGGGCGGCAAAATCATAGGGGGTGAGGACACCAAAAAGGTCCACGTAGAGTACAGGAAAGCCGCTTTCTTTCATGAATTTCTGCAAAAGCCAGGTTTTCCCGAAACGCCGTGGGGCGATGAGAACGAGGTTCAGGCCGTGGGCAACACCTGAGCATACTGCAGCGTACTCCTTCTCCCGGTCGATGAAACACTCAGGAACGTACTCTTTGCCAAAGTGGAAGGGGTTCATGGCTTTTTATGTACCTTTTTGGGGTATTATAGCATGATATTTCCGGTGAGTCACAAAAATTTTTACAAAAAGGGACGTGTACTTATTCTCCTCTTTTGTGTTATAATATGTTACCGGTAACAAAAATGTTTTCAAAAAACGTATGATTACTATTCGCGATGTGGCAAAAAAAGCTGGTGTATCTCCTATGACCGTCTCCCGGGTCATTAATGGGAGACGGGGTGTAAGTCCTCGCACCCGTGCGAAAGTCCTCCAGGCAATTGAGGAACTCGGATATGTTCCGAATTCTCTTGCCCAGAGCTTTGCCCTGCAGCGGACAAAAACCATAGGTCTTGTCATCACCGATATTACGAATCCTTTCTTTACGACCCTGGCGCGTGGTGTTGAGGATACAGCAGCAAAAAACCATTTTAGCGTTATTTTTTGCAACACCGATGAGGACCCGGAGAAGGAAGCTCTCTACCTTGAACTTCTTGCGGGAAAGCGTGTTGATGGGGTTATCCTTGCACCGGCAAGTAAAAAACGACATTCCTTGAAGTCACTCCTCGCCCGAGGTATTCCGGTGGTGCTCGTGGATAGAGAGGTTGAGGGTTTGCGCCACATGGATGTGGATATCGTCAAGGGCGATAGTGTCTATGGGGCGTATATTTTGACGAAGCACCTCATCAGCCTTGGTCACAGGCGCATCGGTATTATTGTGGGGAATCGGGATATTTCCACTGCTGAAGACCGGGTTTTGGGGTATTGTCAGGCGCTTGAAGAAGCGGGCATTCCCCTTGATGAGTCCCTCATTCGCTTTGCGACGTACTCTGAGGAGGGAGGATATCGGGAAACGAAGTCCCTCCTCTCCCAGAGTAACCGACCTACCGCCATTTTCGGTGGGAACAATTTCATAGCCCTTGGAGCCATGATGGCTATTCGGGAACTTGGATTTTCCATTCCTGAGGATGTGGCTTTAGTTTGTTTTGAGGACATTGATTTTCTCTCGAAATTTATCCCCTTCTTTACGGTTGTTGTGCAGCCAGCATACTCCATGGGGGTCCTGGCAACGGAGCTCCTCATCCGGCGCATCGAGGGACAGGATAAGGTTCGAGAGCGGAGGGAGGTTGTCCTGAAACCTGAACTCATTGTTCGGGAGTCGGCAGGAGAAAAGCTCGCAAAGGGGGTGGGAGTACTCGAAAAAAACTGATCTCGTTGCGTCTGTGTGGTAACTCACTCTAAGGAACGAGGGAAATTTGCTGAAGGGAGGTCCATATCATGAAGAGACTCTTTATCGTGGTGTTACTGGTTCTTTCGGTGGCTGTGGCAACTTCCTTTGCTCTGGCTTCGGAGAAACCCCTCTTTATCCCCATGGTTTCTAAGGGATTCCAGCACCAGTTCTGGCAGGCTGTCAAGCAGGGTGCAGAGCAGGCAGCAAAAGACTACGGTGTTACCATTACTTTCGAGGGACCAGAATCTGAGGCCATGGTGGACAAGCAAATCGATATGGTTCAGGCGGCTCTTGCGAAGAAACCCGATGCCCTGTGCCTTGCTGCTCTTGATGCCAAAGCCCTCATTCCCTATGTCGAGCAAGCACACGCCATGGGAATCCCTGTAGTGTGCTTCGACTCTGGAGTTGAAAGCGACATTCCTGTGACCACTGTGGCAACGGATAACCTGAAGGCTGCAGCATACGCCGCAGATAAGATGGCTGAACTCATCGGGTACGAAGGAGAAGTGGCTCTTGTAGTTCATGACCAGACAAGCCGTACTGGTATTGAGCGTCGAGATGGTTTTGTAAACCGAATCAAAGAAGCATACCCCAATATCAAGATTGTCGATATCCAGTATGGTGGCGGTGACCACCTGAAGTCCACCGACCTTGCCAAAGCCATCATCCAGGCACATCCAAACCTTAAGGGAATCTTTGGTGCTAACGAGGGTTCAGCAATTGGAGTTATCAACGCAGTTCGGGAGCTTGGCAAAGTCGGCCAGATTGTCGTCATCGGGTACGACTCCGGGAAACAGCAAATTGACGCCATAATGGAAGGGATTATGGCCGGGGCTATCACACAGCGACCGGTGAAAATGGGATACATGGCAGTTGAAGCAGCTATTAAGGCCATCAAGGGCGAAGAGCTGCCAAAGTACATCGACAGCGGTTTCTACTGGTACGATAAGACAAATATCGACGACCCGGAGATTCGGGCCTCGCTCTACGAGTGATAGGAATGTTTCCGGGGGACTAGAGCAGTCCCCCGGCTCTTTGGAGGATGACCCATGCGAGAACCTCTTGTTCTCATGGAGGGTATTGATAAGAGTTTCCCTGGAGTCCAGGCGCTTCGAGATTGCCGCTTTGAGCTCTTACCTGGGGAGATTCATGCGCTTGTGGGAGAGAATGGAGCGGGAAAATCAACGCTCATGAAAATTCTCACCGGGGTGTTCCAGAAGGATGCTGGCCGTATTCTCTACAAAGGTAAAGAGGTCAAAATCCCCAATCCCCGGGTTGCCCAGGAACTTGGTATCAGCATCGTCCACCAGGAGCTTAACCTCATGCCGCATCTCACTGTGGCGCAGAATATCTTTATCGGGCGGGAACCTCGCAAGAAGGGCTTTTCAATTTTCCTCGATGAGGACGAAATGGTCCGACGATCCCAGGAACTCCTCGACATGCTCCACATGCCCCTTGACCCTCGGGCGAAAGTCCGTGACCTTACTGTAGCAAAGCAACAGATGGTGGAAATCGCCAAGGCGCTTTCCTTTAATGCCGAGGTCCTCATCATGGATGAGCCTACTGCAACCCTGAGTGAAGCTGAGGTTGAGGAACTCTTTCGGATTCTTAAAAAGTTGCGTGATCGAGGCATGGGCATTGTCTATATTTCCCATCGGCTTGAAGAACTTCAAGAAATCGCCGATCGGGTAACGGTCCTCCGGGACGGACAGTACATCGGCACACTGGATATCAAAGAGGCTACCATTGACCGCATCATCAGCATGATGGTGGGACGGAGTATTTATGAGACAGCACGTCGTGGTGAAGGACGCACCGATGCGGAGGTTGTCCTTGAGGTTAAGGGATTGTCCAGAGGAAGGGAAATTCGTAACGTGAGTTTCGTGTTGCGAAAGGGTGAGATTCTTGGTCTTGCGGGACTTGTAGGTGCAGGAAGAACAGAAGTTGCTCGCGCCATATTCGGAGCCGACCCGATAGAATCGGGGGAAATTTATGTTCGGGGGGTTAAGGTGCGCATCAAAAGCCCGGCCGATGCAATACGCCATGGTATTGCCTATCTTTCTGAAGACCGAAGGCGTTACGGCCTCATGCTCGGGCTTGATGTGGAATCCAATATGGTGCTCCCTTCAATGCAGGATTTTTTGAGGCTCCGTACCTTCGTTGACCGAAAAAGGGCGCAAAATCGCTGTAAGGAGTATGTGGACCGGCTCCGCATAAAGACGCCCAGCCTCGCCCAGAAGGTGAAGAATCTCTCTGGAGGAAATCAGCAGAAGGTCATCGTGGCCAAGTGGCTTATGAAAAATTGCGATATTCTCATCTTTGATGAGCCCACACGGGGTATAGATGTAGGGGCAAAAAGTGAAATCTACCATCTCCTTAACGAGCTCGTTCAGGAAGGAAAATCCATCATCATGATTTCCTCAGAACTCCCCGAGATTCTCCGTATGAGCCATCGAATCCTTGTGATGTGTGAGGGACGAGTGACGGGAGAGATCGATGCCCGTGAGGCCACAGAGGAACTCGTTATGAAGTATGCGACTATGCGGAATTAGTGTTGGAGGTCATGCCTATGGAGGCCATCCCTACTGCTAAGTACTTCCGAAGGGAAGTTTTGCGGCAATTCTTGATGTTTGGTAGTTTGCTTTTGCTTTTTGTCTTCTTCTCCCTCTCTTCACCGTACTTTTTCACCTTTGGGAATATCATTTCCATTATGCTGGCTACCTGTGTCAATGGCATGCTTGCCTTAGGGGTCACTTTCGTCATTATCAGTGGAGGTATTGACCTTTCCGTTGGAACGGTAATGACCCTCTCTGCAGTTATGACTGGCGTGTTCATTACGTACTGGCGTTTGCCGGTTTTCCTTGGGGTTCTTGGAGGTATCGCCACAGGCATGCTCTGTGGTTTCGTAAACGGTACGGTCATTTCCAAGATGAAGCTTCCACCTTTCATTGCGACTCTCGGCATGATGATGATCGCCCGGGGTCTTGCTCTTGTTATCTCCGGAACTGCCCCAATTTACTTTACCCATGCGCCGAGCTTTTCGAGGATTTCTATGGGTTCAGTCATAGGAGGCCTCTTCCCAGGTTTCAACGTTCCTAACGCGGTCCTCATTTTTGCTGTTTCTGCAGTTCTTGCAAGTATTATCCTCACGAAAACGGTTATTGGCCGGTACGATTTTGCTATTGGGAGCAACGAGGAGGCGGCTCGTCTCTCGGGACTCAACGTTGACCGCTGGAAGGTCATTCTGTACTCCCTTTGCGGTCTTTTCGTTGGCATGGGTGGAGTCATGATGGCCTCACGGCTCAATTCCGCACAGCCTGCCCTTGGCCAGGGATACGAACTTGAAGCTATTGCTGCAGTCGTTATTGGTGGGACGTCGCTGAGTGGTGGTGAAGGGTCCGTTATTGGAACCATTGTGGGAGCGTTCATTATGAGTACGCTGACAAACGGTTTGCGCATTCTTGCTGTACCGCAGGAGTGGCAAATCGTTGCAAGCGGTATTATTGTCATTGGTGCAGTGTACCTTGATATTATCCGCAGGCGTGGTTAATTCTCATATTAAACAACTTAATTAAGGAATTCCTCTATACAACGCCGTAATTTTTTGCTACACTCTTCCCGTGAACGTTAACGGCCATGGTACCCAAAAAGCGCCCCACCATTAAGGATATCGCCCGTCTCTCGGGGTTTTCCATCGGGACGGTTGACCGGGCACTCCATGGGAGAGCAGGAATCCACCCCGAGACCCGAAAGAAGATTCTCGCTGTGGCCCGGGAGTTAGGATATGAAACGAATCGGGTTGCCAGTGTGCTCTCAAAGAACACCCCACTTGTTCTTGCCGCTATTTTCCCCCGGGAACTCCACTACTTCTACGACGATGTTCGGCGGGGGTTTTCCGATGCGGTGACGCAACTTCGGGATTTCCGGGTCCTTCCCCATATCTGTGAGGTGGAGGCCTTGGGCCGGGGCGAAGAGGAAATCCTTGGGAGACTCCTTGAGGAGGATGTCGATGGGCTCATCCTTGTCCCGGGGCATCGGAGCCGCCTCAATGGGTACATCGAGAGATTCGCCGAGAAAGGTGTTCCCACGGTTACCGTTTCCACCGATGCGCCGGGGAGCCGGCGCCTGAGTGCGGTATACGTGGATCCGGAGAAGAATGGGGAACTTGCGGGGGAACTCATGGCCCGCTTCCTGAGGGGTGAGGGGTCTGTAGCCATCATGGTTGGTTCTCTGGAAATTGAGGACCATTTCCAGAAGGTCCAGGGGTTTTCTGCTTCCTGGGAACGCCTCACCGGGAAAAGGACCCTCCATATTTTTGAGAATGAGGAAAAGGAGGAACTGGCTTACGAGAACACCCTCCTTGCCCTGAGGACCATTTCCGATCTCCGGGGGATATACGTTGCCACAGCAAACTCACCGGCAGTATGCCAGGCTCTTGAGGCGTGTGGGCGTTCTGGGGAGGTTACCGTGGTCGCTACGGACCTTTTTGCCGAGATGGTGCCGTACCTGACAGGGGGGGTGATACAGGCCACGATATTCCAGAATCCGTATCGTCAGGGGTTTGAGGCGGTGATGCTCCTTTTCCGTTTCCTTCTTGAAGGAGTGGTACCGCCCTCGTGCCGGTACCTTGAACCGGTCGTGGTGATGCAGAGTAACATGACCTTTTACCTTGTGAAGGAGGGAGACGTATGAAACGGGTTCTCTCTTTGGGTGTTGCGGTGCTCTTCTTGGTGATTTTCTGTGTTTCAGCCTGGGCGGTGAACCTCGTTGTCTGGTCCTCTCCGGATAACGCCGATGCTCTCCATGAGCTTGCCCAGAACTTCATGGCCAAGAACCCTGATGTGCAGATTGAAGTGACCCCTCTTTCCTGGGAGGTCCTCTACCCGAGAATCCTCCAGGACCTCACAAGTGGCGCTGGTTCCTTTGATGTCACCACCTGGGACCTCATGACCGCTGGAGCCATTGCCCCGGGGATGCTCGACCTTGATGCCTTTGCAAAGGAGCACCCAGAGCTTGTTGACCCAAACTTTGACGATGCCGATTTCATTCCCACAGCACGATATGTCTACGGGTTCTGGAAGGACAAGCGTATCGGATACCCCTTCTATGGAGCAGCGATGTTCTTCTTCTACAGGAAGGACCTCTTCAACGATCCATCGCTTCAAGAGCAATTCAAAGCGCAGTATGGAAGGGACCTCACCGTGCCAAAGACCTGGGAGGAGGCTAAGGAAGTAGCGAGGTTCTTCACAAGGAAGTTCAATCCTGACTCTCCCACGGAGTACGGTATCGCCCTCATGTTCCCCCGCACCCACACGCTCTTCTACATGTACCTCAAT
>JBDIWL010000034.1:0-9806 GCA_039638315.1 Candidatus Caldatribacterium thermophilum
GTGGGGGAGGAAAACTCCCTGAGGGAAGGTGCGGAGTTTCATGTTTTCGTTTCGCCTCCTCTATGGTCTTGCCATACTTCCTCGATGAAACGGGTGTGGAGATTCCCTTCGAGGAAATCGGGATGCGAGAGGATTTTCAGGTGGAAGGGGATTGTGGTGGCGATACCCTCGATGGTGAACGACCGCAGGGCTTCCCGGGAACGGCGTATGGCAAACTCCCGGTTGCAGTCCCAGACAATGAGCTTGGCGATGAGGGAATCGTAATACGGTGGCACCGTGTACCCACCGTAGCAGTGGGAATCCACCCGGATTCCCGGACCAAGAGGAACCTCAAACTGGGTGATGCGACCAGGGGAGGGTGCGAAGTGCTTTTCCGGGTCTTCGGCGTTGATGCGCATTTCTATGGCGTGTCCTCGAAGGACAATGTCTTCCTGGCGGAAGGTGAGCTTTTCCCCGGCGGCGAGGCGAATCTGCTCCCGGACAAGGTCCACACCAGAGATTTCCTCAGTCACCGGGTGCTCCACCTGGATACGGGCGTTGAGTTCCATAAAGTAGAATTCGCCTTCTGGGGTGACGAGGAACTCAAAGGTTCCACAGGTGGTGTACCCTATGGCCTTTGCTGCCCGCACAGCAGCACGGAGAATCTCCGCACGTAAGGTTTCAGAGAGGTTTGTAGCCGGGGCCTCTTCGAGGATTTTCTGACGGCGGCGCTGCAGGGAACACTCCCGTTCCCCAAGGTGCACGACATTCCCAAACCGATCGGCGAGAATCTGGACTTCAATGTGCCGGGCGCGATTGACAAGCTTTTCGATGTAGAGCTCTTCGCTTCCAAAGGCCATCTGGGCTTCCCGGCGGGCGCTGTCAAAGGATTTTTTCAGGTCCTCTTCATCGGTAATCACACGAATGCCCCGTCCTCCCCCTCCAAGACAGGCTTTAAGAAGGAGAGGGAAGCCAATTTCTTTGGCAATGTCGTGGGCATCGGCAAAACTCTTCACCGGCTCGAGGGACCCGGGGATGACTGGAACCTCTGCTTCGTGCATGAGTCGTTTCGCCTGGAGTTTATTCTTCATTTTCTTGAGCACTGAAACATCAGGTCCAATGAAGGCAATACCTCGCTTTTCGAGCTCTTCCACAAAAGTGACGTTTTCGGCAAGGAACCCATACCCTGGATGCACCGCATCGGCTCCCGTCACTTCACAGGCACGGATTATCTTGGGGATATTCAGGTAGGTTTCTATGGCAGTATTCCCCCCGAGGGCCACTTTTTGGTCCACGAAGCGAAGATGCAAGAGATTCGCATCGGCATCTGAGAAAATACCCACCGTTTTCACGCCGAGTTCTCGACAGGCTCGAACGATGCGCAGGGCAATTTCTCCGCGGTTTGCGATGAGGACTTTGGAGAACAAAAAAATCCCTCCTAAATGAGCACCCGTTCCTCAGGATACACAAGGAGTTCTTTGCGTTCTCGGGCAACACCCATAGCGACGAGCGCTGTGAAAATGCCAACCCGCCCAAGAAACATCGTTACAATGATAACAAGCTTTCCAAAGTCTGACAAGTTTGCTGTCACTCCCCGGGAGAGCCCCACTGTCCCAAAGGCCGATACCGCCTCAAAGGCGAGGTCAAGAGGGGCACCTTTCTGGGTAGCGTAGAGGAGAAAGGTTGCTACGAAGATGAGCCCCAGAGCAAGGAGAAAAACGGCAAGGGCGCGGCGAACAGCGTTTCGGGCAACTCTCCGGTGGAGGAGGTCCACACCATCCTGGCCCCGAAGGGCACTCCGTACAAGGGCAAGGACTAAAGCGAAAGTTGTGGTCTTCACCCCGCCCCCTGTACCCCCAGGGGAAGCGCCAATGAACATGAGGAGCATGGCGAAAAGGGCTGACGCCGGGTAGAGGTACCCAATTGGGACGGTATTGAACCCGGCAGTCCGCGGGGTAATGGCAAGGAACAGCGCAGCCATGAGTTTCCCCCATCCCGGGAGTCGCCCAAGGGTTTGGGGATTGGAGAACTCAAGAACGAGGAAGACAAGTGTACCAGCTCCAATGAGCATAGCCGTCATCGCAACCACTGTTTTTGCATGGAGCGAGGTTATACGACGGTGTTCGATGACCTCCCGGATGACGGCAAAGCCAATACCTCCAGTGACAATAAGCCCCATGATGGTGCAGTTGACAAGAGGATCCAAGACGAAGCTCTCGAGGTTATTGGAGAAAACTGAAAACCCTGCGTTGCAGAAGGCAGAAACGGAGTGGAAGAGGGCCGCAAAGAAAGCTCGCCCGATAGGCATGTAGCGGGAAAAGCCAAGAAGGAGCAGCACCCACCCTGTCCCCTCAACCCAGAGGACGTACCGGAGGACATCAAGGACGAATCGGACCATGCCCCCGGGGACATCAAGGCTAAAGGAGTCCCGAATGGCCAGGCGGTCCCGGTACTCAATGCGTCGCCGTAGCGCCAGGGCAAGAAGGGTAGCGACGGTCATGTACCCCAGTCCGCCGAACTGAATGAGGATGAGGATTGCTATCTGTCCCCACAGGGAGAAGAACGTCGCCGTATCCACCACAATAAGGCCTGTGACGCAGACTGCCGATGTAGCGGTAAAGAGAGCATCAATAAAGCGGATGGCGCTTCCCGGGGCAACGGAAAAGGGCAAAAGGAGGAACACGGTGCCGATGCCGATGAGGGCTAAGAAACCGAAAAGGACGAGGAAAGCCGGAGATGCAAAAATCCTTTTCAGCTCTCGTAAGGAGAAAGGAAGACGCTTCGCATCTACCACCCTATCGCCTTCTTACGCGAATACCCCATAGCGCCGAGCTTCGTCATACATTGCGACGATATTCTGTGGGGGGACGTCTGGCTGGATGTCGTGGACCGCGCAGAGCACGTACCCCTCGGGTCCAAGGTCATCGATGCGCCGGCGCACCTCCTGGCGCACATCGTCCTCTGTCCCCCGTGGAAGAACGAAGGTCGTATCTATGGCACCCCAAAAGCACAGGTCCTTGCCGAAACGCTCCTTGAGAGCCTTTGTGTCCATTCCCTGGGCGGAAACCTGTACGGGGTTCAAAATGTCCACACCGATTTCTATAAGGTCGGGGATAAAGGGTGCAATGCTCCCACAGGAGTGGTAGAGGAGCTTTGCTTTGGGAGCCATCTTTTTGAGGTTCTTGAAGTACTCCTTGTGGTACGGTTTCACAATATCCCGGTACGTCTTTGGACTCATGATAGTGCTTTCGGCAGTGGCCAGGTCATCACCCACGAAAATCACGTCGAGAAACTCCCCGCACTCGGCAAGGAAAAGGGAGTACCTTTTGAGCTGGTACTCGTACATTTTTTCAAGGAGTGCGGTGGCAAAGTCCACGTTGCACATGAGGTCGATGAGGAAGTTTTCAAATCCCCGCAGGTACCAGCAGGGTTCAAAAATCCCCGTATCAATCATGTCTCCAACCAGGAGGTACTTTCCTTCCCGAGCAAGAGCCATGGCCCGTTCCCGGACACCAGTAAGGTCCATGGTCTTTGCCGGGTCCGGCCACTCGTAGTCCTTGAGTTCCTCAAGGGTTTTCCCGGCAAGGGGGTGTTCCACCATGTCGTAGTAGAGGCCACCCTCGGGCATCCGGTACTTGATGCCGAATTCGTTGTAGTACGTGTGCTCATCGACGATGCGTTTTTGGGGTCGTGGGGTGGGGTGGATGCCACGGGTATCGATGCCGAGAATTTCAAGGACTTCCTCGTCAACAAAGACAATCTGAAAGTTCTCCATCATGAGACGGGTTTCCTTTTCAATACCGAGGTACGCCTTGAGGTTTTCATAGGCTTTTCGGGTAAGGGTGGTGCAGTTTGTCGTTCCGAGGTCTAAGGGAATACGGTCCGGTACCTCGTGGTGGAGCGCCCGCAAGACCCGCTCTCTTGGCGTCATTGTGTTTTCCCTCCCCAGGTTGCGCAACCGGAGAGTATTATAGCACACAATTTTTTAAGGGACGTGTTACAATACAGGTAAAGTTTCCGGAATCGCTGCCGATATAGAAGTTTGGAAGGGGTGTTGCAGTGCTTCTTGTGGCGGGTGGCGAGGAGATTGTGAGCCCTAAGGAGCGGGTGTACAGGGCCTTCGACGAGGTCATTTTCCTCCAGGACCTGGTTGCCCGGGTTGCGTTGCCCCTTCCGGTGGTTTGGGATGCTATTTTGAGCCTGGAGAAGGAGGGAAAACTCACCTACTTTTCCTGGCACGGGAAGACCGTAATCCTGAAGAGGGGGTAGGAGTATGCCTCAGGAACTCCAGCTTGTCGCGTTTCAGCTTGCCGAGGAGGTGTACGGGGTCGACATTGCCCAGGTTCAGGAAATCATTCGCATGCAACCTATAACCAAGGTTCCAGGAGCTCCCGATTTCGTTGAGGGGGTTATCAACCTCCGAGGTCGGGTTATTCCAGTCATCGACCTGCGGAAACGCTTCCGTCTCCCGAAGGGTGAGGAGACGAAATCCACCCGGATTATCGTTGTGGATGTGCCACCCCACACGGTGGGCATGATTGTGGACAGTGTCGACGAGGTCCTGCGTCTGAGTGAGGACAAAATTGAACCGCCGTCACCCCTTATCGCCTCCATCGATACGGAGTACATCAAGGGTGTGGGGAAGCTCGAAGGGAAGCTCCTTATCCTCCTTGACCTTGCGAAGGTTCTGACGAAGGAAGAAAAGTACGCCCTTGAAGATTTGAAGGGGACTCTTGAGAAGAGTTAAAGGGCGAGCTTTCGGAGTTTCAGAATCTCTTCGACTCTTCCAATAACGATAAGGGTATCGTGGGGATTGAGGCGTGTTGCCCCACCGGGGTTAAAGGCGAAGGTCCCCCTTTCTTTGTCTTTTATGGCAACAACAAGAAGCCCGAATCTCTTTGGGAGGTCTGCTTCCTCAAGGGTCTTGCCGCAGATGGGCGAGTGGGGATGCACTTCGATTTCCTCGATGGCAAGGTCTAAGGTTTCGCTACGCAGGAGAAGGTCAAGGAAAAAGGAGGCCTGCGGCCGGAGTGCGGCAGAGGCAAGACGGATGGCCCCAATCTTCTGTGGGCAGATGACGTAGTCCGCACCTGCCCGGCGGAGGATGTCGATGGATTCGGGGGCAATAGCCCGGGCGACGATGCGGAGATGGGGATTGAGGTGCCGTGCTGTGAGGGTGATATAGACGTTCTCCGGATCGCTCCCCACGAGGGCCAGAAGTCCTTGGGCTCGCTCGATTCCTGCCTCTTTGAGGATTTCCTCTTGCGTTGCATCGCCTTCGATGAAGAGGAGGTGAGGATGCGTAAGGAGGGTACGATCGATTTTCTCCCGGTCTTTCTCCACAACCACATATGGAACCCGTGCCCGCTCAAAGTAGGCCACGACTTCGCTTCCCACAACACCGCATCCGCACACGATGAAGTGTCCCTTTATGGTCTCAAGCATGTGTCTCACCTCCCGCTTTTTGAGGAACTCACCGAGTTTTCCCTCCGCAAGGAGGCCCACAAGGAACGTCACGCTGTACGTGACAAGGAGTACTCCTGACCCCACAATGCCGATGGTGAAGATTCTCCCGGCAATACTCAAGGGGCGGACTTCCTGAAACCCCACCGTGGTGAGGGTGATTACCGTCATGTACAGGGCATCAAGAAATGGCCATCCCTCAAGGAGGACGTACCCGAGGGTTCCTCCAAGAAGGAGTGCACAAAGGAGGATGCCTATGGGGAGAATCTGACGTATCATGGCGTGCTGAGGTCGCGCTCAAAGCCTAAAGGATCAAAGGACTCCTTTTCGTCAAAGAGGCTCTCTGCTCGATGCGGTTTGTCAAGTCCGAGGAAGTTCACGGCAACGAAGAAACTGCCCTCTGGTTCGAAGAGAGCGACTTCCACATCCACACAGTCTTCAATCCGCTTGCGCAGAAAGTACCGCTGTTCTGTGAAGGACCCTGCGCTCCATGAGTACACTCCCTCAACCCCAAGGGAGAGCGCTTCGCTCCCAAGACCGACCCCCACCGTCCAGTCCCGAAAGTTCTGCGCCTTCAGGTCGTATCGTCCCCGAACACGGAAGAAACTCGCCTCCTCTTCACCCCAGAGGAATTCGAAGGAGGCGAGGGATTCAGGCTGGGGGTCGAAGAAAAAGGGCGAGGTATCACCTTCGACAAGGCGCAGGGAGAAGCGCGCCCAGAAGTTGGGGGAGAGATCCTTTTCCCAGGATACCTCAACCCCCGCTCGTGTGAAGGACTCGTCTTGAAAGACCGTTGCCCACCCAAAGGCCAAGGCTTTGAAATTATCTCTCTCAAAAGCAAGGGTGAGGCGAGCATCGTAGCGGGAGCCAGCAAGGTCCTCTGTGGTAAAGTACCCGTAGCCGAGTTGCCCCTCAAGGGTCACGTGGCTTGAGAGGTGTTCCTTCAGGGAGGCGACAAACTGGGGGGAGCGGGAAAGGGTGTGGGAGTCCACGCGTTCTCTTTGGGTGGCAAGAACAAGGAAAGAGGCCGCACCTTTCGTGTACGAGGCTGCTACCCCAAAAGTGTCATCCCCCAAAAAACGAGTATCCCAGAAGACCTGTCCTTTGAAGCCCTCGCTGGCAAAGACGAGATCGGTTTTGAGTTCCTGGCCTGCCCGTGTTGTGAGGATGTACCGGGCAAGGAAAAGGACATCCGGTGCAAAGGTATACTCGTAGCGGAATCCCGTGTACCAGCCCCTTGAGCGGGAAAAACCCAGGGCGGGGAGGAAATCCCCACCACCCCGTCCAAAAACCCTTGTGTACCAGGGAATCTCCAGGATTTTCCGGTTCCGGACATAAAGGGAAAGCCCCTCAAGAGTCACCTTCCCCTCGGGGGAAATGGTCACTTCTTTTGCCCGAAGACTGAGAAGGGGGGGTTCTCTCCGGCACCCAGTGCAGAGGATATCACTCCCCTTCCAGGTTCCCTGGGAGTACGAGAACCGCTTCCCCCGGAAGAGGAGTTCCCCCCGTCCCCGAAGAAGGTACGAGAGCTTAGCCTTTTCCACCCATCCCTCCTCTCTGGCAAAGGAAAAGTACAGCCCTTCCCCGGTAACTTCTGTGCCCTCAAAACGTGCTACGAAGGGGGCATCCACGAAAACTTCAGAGGTCGGAAGGTGCAGGCGGAGACGCTCTGTGGTTAGGGAAAAACCTCCCCATGTGACCTCCACGCCCCCTGAGGCTTCAACGAGTTCCTCCGTCTCGTCGTAAAGGAGCGTTTCTGCCCGGATGCGTATTCCCTCAGAGGCTAAGGCACAGGCGCCAAGGACGAGAACAAAAACGGCTATTCCCCACGCTGCATGCGCTTGAGCTCTTCGAGGCGCTCCCTGACCCTCCCCTCTTCCTCCTCAAGGCGCTTCATGTTCTCCTCAAGTTGCCTCTTCCGATACTCTATGTCCTTTAAGCGCTCCTCAAGGCGAAGTATCTCCTCCTCAAGCACCGGTTTCCACTCAGGTCGGGAGAAATCAGGAGGTATGTACGGGACATCGAAGCGGAGCTCAACCTCTTCAGAAATGAGCGAGGCTTCGGGAGAGAGCTGGGCAAGATGGAGGACGATGAAGCGAGTTTCCGGGGTAATGAAGGGATTGCCGTCTTTGTCGTAGCGGGGGAAGTAGATTTTCCCGGTGAACTCCCGGAGAATTTTCTCCTCAAACCCTTTATCGTAGTCGACGGGGAAAACTTTTCGTCCCTTGTCATCGACAAGGTACGTGTTTTTGGCAAACCGCAGGGGGTACAGGGGGGCTCCCTTGAGCTTTTTCAGGGTTACCTCAAACACGAGGTACCGGTTGAGGCGCTCTCGCTGGAGGAAATCCCGATGGTACGCCAGCTCTTCTTCGGCAGAGAGGAGGTTCTCCTTTCCGTACTTGGCGACCCAGGCCTGGACGACTTCCTCGTTCCAGAAAAGGGCTGAGACGCTCATGCTGTCCCGGATGGTTACCGAGCGGGTCCATTTGGCTACCGTGTTCTTGTAGATTTTTTCATAGTCACGGGTTTCAGCCCAGAGCATCGAGAACCCGAAAAGCACACAAAGCAGGACACCCGCAAAAACCACCGCTCGTTTCATGCTGTCACTCCTTTCACCATTCCTCAAAAGGCAGGATTTCTATTTCCACCTGGGGAGTTTCTGCAGGAGCAGTTTCTTCCTCAGGTTGTGGTGTTTCTTCAGGAATCTCTTCTTGGAGGGTTTCTTGTTCTTCGGGAGCAGGAACGGCAGGCTCAGGGAAGTTCTCAAGACCCTCGAGGGGTCCAGCCACTTCCCGGTCCTCAGCAACCTCGAGGTAGAACTCTTTTCCTCTCTCCACCTTTGCCGGTTCACCCTGAACGAAGACCCCAGCCACTGCCCCCACCGGGCCAAAAATGGCGAGCCCTGCAATGCTTGCCCCCACCGCGTATGCCATGGCTTTGTTCTCTTGAATAGCCCGCTCACCCATGGTGAGGGGAATTGGGGTACCATCTACCGCCTCTACGGTTCCAAAGCTGATTTCAATACGTCCTGGACGTCCGAAGGCTCCCCGCCGTCGAACTTTCGTGATTCTTCCCTCACCCCGGGCGTTCTTTGCGATGACCAGCACCCCTTCTATACGTACATCCTCAAGGACGACGTAAGGGACTGGATCGCCTTCCTCGTTTTTCTCCGAGTTGAGGTCCGTCTCAAGGGCTACTTTGACCAGGGTTCCCCGGGGAACGAGAACGGTAAAGCCTGCAGCCTTTCTGGGGTCAACACATGTTTTGTAGAGCCTATCCACCCGTACGCCAATGGGGTCGCTACTTGCCACCCCGAAGATGAGACGTTCCAGGTCTTCGAGTTCTGCAAGGAGGATGCCGCTTTTTGGAGGCTCAGACCGGAGTGTCAGGCGAATAGCCCGCATTTTGAAAGCAAGAGAGGGCTCATCCTTTGTGCCATCGAGGATAAAGGTCTTGAGCTTTCCCACCCGTTCCATGAGGGTTCCAGAAAGGGTGTCGCCCATGAGGTCCCGTTCGATTTTCTCCACCCGGGCAAGGACGCTTCCGCTTTGCGGTGTGCCGTAGAGCACCTTTTCCATCTCTTCAATATCCCGCACAATAGGTGAAACCACCGTCCCCTCCTGGGCATATGCTCCTGCTACCCAGAGGAGGAACCCAGAAAGAACAAGCCAGGTTACGCATCTTCGCATTATGCGTCACGCTCCTTAAAAGTGCGCTCTCCCTTCTCTATATCGGAAAACGCGCATACCCGGTTCCTTCCCGCCTGCTTGGCAAAGTAGAGCGCCCGATCGGCAAGAACAAAAAGGTCCGCCGCGCCTTTGGCGTTTTCCCGACCACACACCCCGCAGGAGATGGTCACCACCCGGGCGATGGGGCTTTGGGGATGGGGAAAGGAACGTTCTTCCACATTTTCCCGCAGGCGTTCTGCAACCCTCTTCCCCTCCTCTTCTTTTGCCCCAAAGCAAAGCACCACGAACTCCTCTCCCCCGAAGCGGGCAACAAAGTCTCCACCCCGAACGGAGGAGACAAAAGTCTCAGCGAGGGATCGCAGGAGTTCATCGCCTTTGTGGTGGCCAAAAGCGTCGTTGTAGAGCTTAAAATGGTCAATATCGATAACCACGAGGGCGTAAGGGGTTCCGTAGCGGAGGTAATTCGCCTCCATTTCGTTGAGGCGCTGGTCCAGAGCTCGGCGGTTCGGGATGCCGGTGAGCGAGTCAAAAAAGGCCAGGCGCTCAAGCTCCATGGTGAGTTCCTCAAGTTTTCGGGTTTTCTCTTCGAGTTCTCTCACGTACTGGCGGAGCCGCACATGGGTCTTCACCCGGGCAAGGAGCTCCTGAGGATGGATGGGTTTGGCAAGGTAGTCG